>JAHQWP010000108.1 GCA_029856235.1 Promethearchaeia archaeon | reverse complement strand
ATTTTTTACTTTTAATAATAATTATTCATCGAAGTCGTTGAAACTGTCAATAGTTAGAGATCAAAAAGAATTTAACATTTTGATGAATTTTTGTTTATAGCTAAAAATAAGCCGTAAATGGTACGAAAATATGTTTTACGAAGAAATTGGGAAAGTTCATGAAAAGCTTGGAATGTTAATACAAGAAGGGTATAAGCATAATAGAAAATGGGCGAGAGAATTTGCTTCTAGTAAAAAAATAGCATTACGGGACATACTAAGTGGATACACAAGTCCAGAGATAGCACTTGATTTCAGTAGGTATCTTTCAGATATGGCTGGGATTAAGAAATCTCAGAGTATCCCAAAAGATGTAATTATAGAAGGTTTAACTGTTGCTGATATTCCCGCAGAATGGATTAGTATACCTGGAGCTATTAAAGATAAAGTTTACTTGAATTTGTTTGGAGGGGGGTATGTGCTAGGGAAGCTTGAATCTCGCCGTACGATACCATATCTAATATCGCGAGCTACGAACCTTCGATGCTTAAATATTGAATATCGATTGGCACCTGAACACCCATTTCCCGCAGCTTTGGAAGATTCAGTCACGAGCTATAAATGGCTATTATCAAAGAACTATGACCCTTCGGACATAATTATTGGAGGTCAATCAGCAGGTGGTGGGTTAACAATTGCAACATTACAAAAGTTGAAAGAATTACATTTACCCTATCCAAAAGGAGCAATACTAATGTCGCCATGGGCGGATCTTACCGGGGAAGCAAAATCTCTCGAATATAATAAGGTATATGAACCAGAAATGTCTGACGGATT
Source organism: Promethearchaeia archaeon (assembly GCA_029856235.1). GTDB lineage: Archaea > Asgardarchaeota > Lokiarchaeia > Sigyniarchaeales > SOKP01 > SOKP01. Next base: position 3,617 of record JAHQWP010000108.1, on the reverse strand, counting down.
AATAAACATGGCCAAACTATATGCTCAAAACGAATCGTTCAGAAATCCTCTTATTTCCCCCGTTTTTGCAGATTTAAAGGGATTCCCACCTATCCTTATCCAAGCAGGTAGTATTGAAGCATTGCTAGATGATTCGTTAAAATTAGCTGAGAATGCAAAATCTGCTGGAGTTGCGGCTACTCTTGATGTTTTTGACAACATGACTCACGTATTTCAGGTTTTTGGAGATGACGTTCCTGAGAGCATGAAGGCTCTGGAGAATATTGCGAAGTTCATCACAAATTTGTATTAATTTTTTTCTTTTAGAATGTTTTTAACAGCGCGAAAAATTAACAGTTTTTATTCTAATCCTTTTATTTTAAGTGGTGGCCGAGGTACTGCTCTACGGTATTTTACAGCCGGATAACCTAAGGTAAAAGCTCCAAGTACCATTCCCTTTATCCCTAGGATCTTTAATATTTCCTTATTCCTTGCAACGGCTCCTTGAACCATTCCTATCCAACAAGTTCCGAGACCAAGGCTTTCAGCTTCCAACATCCCATAGGTTAAAGCGATCCCCGCATCATTTGCACGTAATCCAACCATAACCGTGCTTTTTTCAACAATCCTATAATATAGCACAATTAAATGAGGAGCTTCATAGAAGAGACTCCTTCCTGAAGATTTCATATACTCGAGTGCTTGCTCTGCTGATTGAAATCCCATATATCCATAATTTACTTTAACAATTTCTAAGTCCAATTTCTTAATTTTTTCAGGATCAGATAAAATTACGTAACGCCAGGCCCTCGCGTTTGAAGCACTTGGAGCATATCTCATTGCTTCAAATACTTTTTCTAATAAATCCTTTGAAACCTTTTTATTCTTATAACGCCTGATTGATCGTTTAGCGCGAAGAAATTTAAGAAGTTTATCACTCTCTACAAAATTATCAGGTGAATCAGACCCAGAGTAATTTTCAACATCATCTAAATTCTTCGTTTCAATTGCGTCCTCGGGGCAAATTGCAATGCAATGGCCACATATATTACACCCGATTGAATTATCATTAAAAAGAACTTGACCTTCTTCATCGACGAAAAAGTATTTACGACCGCATTCTTCGATACATTGCTTACAGTTTGAACATTTCTCTTTATCAATACCAATAATAGACATAATAATTACATTTAAAATGATTAGTTTAAGTGTTTTTTAGATAAATTAAGAGTGATTTATAAAAAATTGTGTAATAAAATAACAATTAAGCACATTGTTATCGCAATTTTCTTCAATACATCGTACACGGTTCAATTTTCATTTTACGAGAGAGTGTTTATAGTAGTAAACGAATCAGATCAGACAGAAATGTAAAAACGAGAACTATATTGACAAATATTGACGAAAGTGTAATTATTTATATAGTTGATTAACTTATTCGGGGAGGAATTTAAAAAAGGTGTTAAAAAAGTTAAAGCTCCTATAGGACAACCTCCGGTTTTTTATCGAAAAGATTCAAAATTTTCCGAGTTATTCTGTAAATTAAAAGATTTATAGGATTAGCTGAATTTATTAAATCGCAAAACCCTTCTAACAATATTTTTCCCCTCGATTGAAAAAAAATTTTATTAATCATTTTTGCTAGTAGTTCTATATGTCAGATTATTTTGATAATACTGGAAGAGAGGATATTTTAACTGGAGGTATTCGTATGATACCAATTCAAACGCATGCTGGAGAATTCAAAGTATGGACGAAACGGGTGGGTAACAATCCACGGATAAAAGTACTCCTTCTTCATGGAGGCCCTGGAGCAACCCATGAACTTTTCGAGAGTTTTGACAGTTTCTTCCCCGGAGCAGAAATTGAATATTATTACTACGATCAGCTTGGTTCTTACTACAGCGATCAACCCCAAGATGACTCTTTATGGGAATTAGATCGATTTGTGGAAGAGGTTGAGCAAGTTAGAAAAGCTCTGAAGCTTGATCAATCAAACTTTTATTTGTTTGGTCAATCATGGGGAGGTATATTGGCAGTTGAATATGCATTGAAATATCAGAGTAACTTAAAGGGATTGATTATTTCAAATATGATGATGAGCTGTCCTGAATATGGAAAGTATGCTAAAGAAAAATTAGGTCCAAAGATGCCTCCTGAGGTTTTATCAGAAATTTTAGAAATGGAAGCAAATGAAGACTTCGACAATCCAAGATATATGGAACTATTGATTCCGAATTATTATGCTGAACATTTAATAAGAATACCTTTTGATGAATGGCCAGAACCAGTCCTTCGTGGATTCAAGCATTTGAATCAAGAAGTATATATATCGATGCAAGGACCATCAGAATTTGGGATTAGGGGTAAATTAGAGATGTGGGATCGAACAAAAGATCTTGACAAAATAAAAGTTCCCACTTTGGTAATTGGAGCTACACATGACACGATGGATCCAGAACACATGGAATGGGTTGCATCACAAATAAAACATGGTCAATTTTTGCTTTGTCCCAATGGAAGCCATCTTTCCATTTTCGACGACCAAGAGACTTATATTTCTGGACTAATTAAGTTCTTCAAAAATGTTGATTCTAATTAACTTTTTTTGCTTTTTTTACTTATTTTGATTATTAGAAATTAGTTATTTTTTGATACTATATGTCGTTTAATTTTAAAAAGCCCTCTAAATTATTTTCTTGGTTCTACTCCTTATTTTGCCCTATATATGGAAAATCTTATTATAAAGAGTTGTTGAAGTCACTAAAATTAAGTGGAAGTGAGTCAATTCTAGACTTTGGTAGTGGTGCTGGAGTTTTAGCAAAAAAGATTATCAAAGAACTATCAAATGGAGGGAAACTAACTTGTTTAGATTTATCCGAAGCGTTTCTAAATAGGGTTCGAAGAAAACTGCGAAAATATTCAAATGCGGATTTAATTTGGGGAGATATACGGGAGTTGAGTATTCCCCCAAACTCATTTGATAGAATTACTATATCGTGGGTTATTCACCATTTACCTAAAGAAGAACTTCAGGATATATTACAGAGTATAGTGAATACCTTAAAACCAGACGGAAAAATATACGTAATAGAATTCTTATCGCCACCTCACGGAATACCTGAAGCAGAACTATTTAAGCTTTTTGACGGAACGGGATTGTCAGAGAGCGTAGTGTTTAGAAAGAAAATGACAGGTATATTTGAATTTAAGAAAACCTAAAAATTTCAATAATCAAAGAGGAGAGATCTTCCACTTTTACCAACAACCTTTATTATCCCCATTTTATGCAAACAATAACTCATCTTTTGAGCTAATCTTAAAGGCTTTTCAAGTAAGAAAGCCAGTTCAGCATTAGTAAATGGAGGTTTCAAGCTAATAGGTTTTAACATGAGAAAATCGATTGGAGAGCAAAACACTCTTTTTTCTAATACGTTTACTAATCTTTTATCATAAGTACTCCAACCTTTTTTTCTCCAACTTCCCTTTCCATCATTAATACGAAATTCTTCTATTTGAACTAAGACTAATTCAATTGTGAGATTAGAGTTTGAAACTAAATCTGGAATTCGAATCAATTCCTCGAAAATATCTAAATACGATTGATGTCTTGGAGATAATCTCTTGCGGATAATCTT
>JAHQWP010000107.1 GCA_029856235.1 Promethearchaeia archaeon | reverse complement strand
ATATTTTGCCACTCTTCAAATCCTGCCCAATCCCCTGTAGATACGTCTTTAAGAAGAGTTTTTGCTATATTTTTCTCAACAACTTTCATGGCACCCATAAGACTAATTAATTTTAAAAATGCATTAGGTTCTTGGTTTTCGTCAACAGTAATTATCTTCGCAGCCCCACCTCTTTGTTGGTCAAGTGTCCGTGCCTGTGCAGCCCCTGCTGTTTTTTCATCGATTGAAGCCTTGCTTCCTATCCAGACATAAATGGTTCTATCGTCGTCGACTATGTATACATCTCCCATCGAGAATACTGGTTTTGAAATTTCTTGAAGTGTACCTTTATTAACTAAGTATAAATTCAATTTTTCACCAACTTTTTAAAAAATTTTTTATATTAGATATAAACTCAATCTTTTTAATTTATTGCAAAAACAAATAAAAAGTAAAAGGTTAATATGTAGAAAATATCTAAGCAAACTCAAAAATCATTTAACGCGAGATTAAATCGCTTAACGAACTCAGGAATTTTTGTTAAATCTATTGAACAGTAAGCGATTCTGATTCCATTTATTTTATTATTGTGTTTTTCGATGGGTATTACTCCTACTTTGTATTTTCTTAATAAATGATCTGCAAACTGGTTCGCGCTAATTTTATTTGGGTTTAGATTTACAAAGACGAAGAAACCTCCCGCGTTTGGATCTACTGAAATGTTGGAATTATCAATCTTTCTAAGTTCTTCGTTAATTTTTTCGTATCTATCTTTGAGGAGATTTTTAATTTTATTTCGTTTTTGAATTAATCCCTCCATACCAACATCTTTAAAAAGTTTAATTACGAGCGCTTGATAAAAGTGATTAGAATTTGAAATCGTAGTCCTCACTAACCCCGATAATTTATTGTTCAATTCTGATTTTAGTGTCGTGAGTTCCTCATCGTTACTAACCCAGTGTGGCTTTAACCCAATCGTAATGAATCCTATTCGTCCTCCATATAGTAGCATTTCTTTAGTTATCCCATCTAACTTAATTGGAATTACGTCTTCCTCTATCTCGTGTAGGGCGTAAAAAATGGAGCTTTTTATTGCATCCTTAGAAAAAATATAGGGTTCATAGGCGTCGTCAATTAACACAATAATTGGTTTAGAAAGATTTTTTTGAGTTTGTTTTAACATAGTAATTATCTCTTCCATTTCTTCCTCGTTAGGAACGTAGCCCGTAGGATTATTAGGGAACCCTAAAATTAGGACTATTTTTTCTTGACTCTTAGAAACTTCGAAAATAGCTTCTTTCAACCCTTGAATATTAAATTTATTTTCAGTGAAAAAATCAAATGATTTAATTTTAGCTCCGATTAATTTCTCAACAATATTATCGTAATTCCCCCATCTCTTATTTGGAGAAATAATGAATTCCCCCGGATCTAAAAGCAAAGAACAACATAAGAATATCCCATTTGTTAATCCCGAAGTTACTACTGGAGCAGTAGTAAAGTTTTCAAGATTTTTTAACTCAACCGTCTCAGTCTCCGCATTGTATAGTGATTTCCTAATTAACCACTTTTTCCACAATGATTTTAATTCTTCAAGACCAGAGATTTGAGAATATGGTACGACTTCTTTTACACTAAGTTTTGTATAATCTTTAATATCTTCTAAATATAAAGGAACCCAGTCAGACGAGCCCCCTTCTATAAAATCCTTCTCGTATCCGAACGCTGATCCAAGGGTACCACTAATCTCTGCTTCCTTTTTTGCCCTTCCTGACCAATGAAAAATGCCTTGAGGCAAAGAAATTCGCTTTCCTTGCTCAGAGAAGGTATTAAAGAGCGGTGTCTTTTTAAGAACTTCAAATTCCATTATAATATTAGTAATAATTCATCGAATAAAAGTTTTTAAAATGAAAATACACTTTGTTTTATTAACCTTTTAAGAATTTTTTATAATTGGAGTAAAGAGATTCATTAGAAAACCTAAATCGTGAATTTTATTAGAACTAATAATTTAAACGAATATAAGTGACTTTATAAAATGATAGATATTTTTATCCTTTCTTTCCTTGTTGCTCTCACTGGTGCTTTATCTCCAGGACCACTTCTAACCTTCACAATTTATAAGTCACTAAGGCGAAAAAGAGGTTATTTGGCGTCGCTCTATATTCTTTTAGGTCATGCAGCTATCGAATTTGCCTTAATATTGGCTTTACTTGCTGGAGCTTCCTTTTTTCTTCGAAATATTATCTTCTTAACATTTGTTGGGATTATCGGAGGAGTTTTATTGGTATTATACGGTATTATTGCAATTAGAGGGGTTTTAAAAACTGATTTTGAAGACGAATACGCGCTTGAAGGGAATGCGATAAAGGGATATAAAGGAAATAGTTTTGTAGGCGGAATTGTAGTTAGTTTATCGAATCCTTTTTGGACGTTTTGGTGGGCAGTGATCGGGCTCTCTTTAATGGTGAATTTAAATATAACGCTATTGAATCCCATTAAGATGCTAACCTTCTTTGTAGGGCACGAGTTAGGGGATATAGTTTGGTATTTTCCTATTTCTTTATTCGTTTATTACGGCGGAAAATCATTGAATCCAAAAATTTACAAATATGTTTTGATAGCTTGTGGTGTGTTTATGATGGTTTTTGGTGTTTACCTAACTATTAACATAGTTTTCAATCCACCCACTTTTTAAAAAAACCTATGATACTCAAATATCACACATATATAATAACTCTCTAGAAGTTTCTTACATTTAAGAATATAAATTTCGAAATTTGTTGGAAACTAAAAGCTAAAAGGATTAGTAATTCTGGTCTGACCGATTTTAAGAATAATTTCCCCTCATTTATAATGTTCTTAGGGTAATTATAATTAAATATTAAAAAAAGCATGATTGAGTTAATTATGAACGATAAACAAATGATAAATTGTCCTGTCTGTCAAATGAAGTTCATTCCAAGAACATTTTATCCAGATGAATCCATATTTTCTACACATGGAGGGAAAAAATTGTCTGGTTTTAATGGGTACATAAGTTCTAAGACAATAAAACCACAAGAAGTTATTTTAAGTTCGTGGATAACCTATTGTCCTTCATGTAATTATATTTTAAGATTTGTAAAAGAAATAGTAAGGAAAGAAAAAATAATCGCTCAAAAATCAACTTCGCAAGATGTTAGTGATAAATATAACAGTTACTACCACGGATTCCCTTACGGAGATTATTCACAACATCTAAAAAAATTAACTAAAACAGTAAAAGGAAAAATTGAAGAAGAGCTGGAAGAGCTAAATTTTGGTGCATGGGAAAATTTATACAGCATTGACGATAATTTTAAATTTCTGGTGCGATTTTTTGCGAATTTGGAGCAATATTGCGATTCAAAACAAGGAATGGCAAACGATAAAAGCATGACAAACAAAATTAAACGGTTACAACTACCTAAAGACATCGAGATAACTTTATTACAGTTAAATAACATTAAGGACGGAATCGTGAGAGGGGATTATGAACTTTCAGGTGACGATGAGGAAAATATCGATAAAATTCTTGTTAATTTTGTTTTGTACTTAATAAAGAAACACGTTCAACCCATTATAGATAAAAAACAACTTGAAAAGGAATTTAAATTTATAACTCATGAAGATTTTGAACAAGAAATAAAATCCTTTTTAGGTGATTATCTATATTCAAATTTCAACAACGATCCTTCTTCTAATAAGCAAATCCGCTTGTTTTTAAGCGACCTTTACAAGGAAATTTAAATCGAGTAATAACTATTCACTCTCAAATAATCCTAAATTTGGATCTAAAAATTGATTCTGACACATAGGACATGAATTATGTTTTGAAAGCCAGTCAGCTACACAAAGATAATGATAGGTACTCCCACAAAATGGGCATGTAATTAATTTATCTTGAGCAAAATTAATATTTTTATGACAAACTGTACATTGGACATTAGATACCGATACTCCTTGTCTCAATTTAGCTTTATTTGTTAAAATCTCCTCTAATTTAGCGCGTTCTACTTCGTATAAACCAAGACTCGATGTAATTTGGTTTACTTTTGAATTTATTTCTGAAATTCTCTCTTTTAGCTCATCTTCAGATAGTTTGTTTGCTAAAAACGAAGATAATGCAAAATTGAACGGCAAACCTTCAAAATTTTCTGATTGTTTGGTTATTTCTGTGATTTCTGCGAACAATATTGACTCCGTGTCTATTAACTCCTTGAAACTTTTAAAAATCTTATTCATCAAGACAGTTAATAAAAAAGTAAGTTGTTGTTGCTTACGGGTAAAATTATCTTCCCACGTTTTAATAACAGTATACATATCAATATTATTATTCTTGTATGTGTCCAATTTTTTGTAGACTTCACTTTTTATTTGTTCAATTTTTTCTTTATAATTGCTTAGAAGGTCCTTGATTTCTCTAAGCTTTGGTATTTACTCTTTAAT
>JAHQWP010000106.1 GCA_029856235.1 Promethearchaeia archaeon | reverse complement strand
CAGTCAAAAATGAAACTAAAGCGTATTTAACCCTACCCATGGCATCGTCTAAATTAACCGGAGTTTCAGCAAATTTATAGAACGCAGATTCTAAAATTGGTTGAACTTTCTCTCGATTTTTAAAATCGTATATAAAATATTCGCTCCAATTTGGGGCGATTTTATCCGGAGTTGCTTTTCCCTTCTCTTTTGCAGGTGCTTTTTTTAAGGGTGCCGGTTTAGAGCTTTGAATTTTTTCAGAGAGATTCTTTGCTTCAGTCTCAGATAAAAATTCTAAAATTATTTTATTCTTTTCATTAGGAACAATAAGTTTAAAAAATACTTCTTCAGTTTCATCAAATAACGCTTCTCTTAATTCTTTTGGGAACGTAACACCCGTTTTAGTTTTTTTAATTACATCCTGGAAAAAAAAATCTTTATCTAGTTCCTTATCTTCTGCCATAATTAATGTTAAGAACAATAATTTTTTAATTATATGTCGAAATACAATAAGAAGTTTTTAATATGCAATTAAATCTTTCCTATAAAAAAAATTAACCGGTGACATTTACTAATTCTACACCCCTAATGTCGTAATTTTTGTCAATAAAGCATAAGATTGCATGTCCTTTATGGGTATATACGAGAGGGACAGGATAAGACTCTGCGTTTTCAATAAAACTTCTTTTAACGATTACTGGAAGGATACCATTACACACCATACAAGGGACCTTAAGATCCATAACTAAATTTAACGAATTAAATGTATTAATAATATTATCAATTTCTTCTTTAAAGGAACTAAACGTAGTAATGGAGAAGTTATCGTATTTTATGTAAGACTCAATATCATATATCTCGTTGAATATTTCAGAAACTTTTTCAATGAAGGCTTCTAGTAATTGAAATTGAACTTCATTATTTGAGCCTGCAGTGTAAATCAAGTTTTTCAATCGGATATGGACTATTTTCATTTCTCCTTTAAAGATATGAAAAAAGATATTGCTTACAGGATTTTTTTTTATAACATTTAAGTCTAGAATATAACTCTTATATGATTTTGGGGGTTTCCATTCAAATATTGTAAACTTATCAGTACTAATGTTGAAAAATTTGAGATTTTGCAAAATTTGTGAATAGTCTACCATAATAATCTATCGGAGGGTATAATTTGTAGTGTATTATATGATCGAATATACTTCTAATGTAGAATTATTATTCAATTTTTTAATATTACAAATAAATTCTAGTAAATATATCTGAGCTTTCCTATTTAATCTTTTATAGCTAGGTAAACAAAAATAGATTTGGTATCCAAATTAAAGGATTAAATGGAAAGGTTTTTTTAATAGTCTATTATATTACAATCGCTATTAACAAGTATAAATTCAAACTTATGAGTTTTGTAAATATACATGGTATAAAAATATCATATCGAGTTTACGGTAATGGTTTTCCTGTTGTTTTCATACACGGTTATGGTGCAAAAAAAGAAATATGGAAACCCCAAGTTGCGGAAATTAGCAAAAAGTTTAAAGTAGTAACTTTTGACTTGCGTGGAACTGGAGAAAGCGATCGACCAAATATTCCCTACACTATGAAGATGATGGCCGAAGATGTGAATGGATTAATAGAGTCTTTAAATATTAAAAAAGCTCATATTATCGGACGATCCTTCGGAGGTATGATTGCTCAAAATTTTGTTCTTCTCTATCCAGAAAAAGTTGACAAACTCGTTTTGATTGCCACTAATTACGGTAGAAAGGACACAGAATGGGTTGAAATTCCAAAAAAGGGTAGACTTGCAGAAATTAAAACTTTAGAACACGACCCGTTGAAAGCATTCAAACAAAAATCAAAATGGCTCTTTCATATTAAGTTTAGAAGAGAAATGGAAGTACATACCGCCAAAAGATTTTATGAAGTCTTTTCAATGGAAGATTTAATTAGGGAAAGCACGATTAACCCTTCAAGACCACAAGATATAATTAATCAAGCAGAAGCTATGAAAACACATTATACTTTTGATAAATTAGGTGAAATTAAACAAAAAACTCTTCTTATCGCCGCTTCTCACGATAGACAGACACCTGTATCAGTCATGATAGAAATGAATAATAAAATCCCTAATAGTAAATTGAAAATCATAAATGAGGCTGGACACTTTATGACTCTCTCAAGAGCTTCAGAAGTTAATAAAATGATTCTTGATTTCTTGGAGAATTAAAAATTTGATTATAATCACCCTTAAATAGGACAAAATTGTAAGATTGCATGAGAAAATTATTATATCCTAAATCTAAAAATCTTAATTAATACTCATTAAATCTATTATTATAGTTATTATGAAAGATTACTCAAATTGGGAACCGATTTATGATTATGAGAACGAGTCTCCTTATTTGGAGAATTTTAGCAGACCGTGGTTAAAATACAGACCCTCAAATGTACCGAAATCTATAAAATTTGACCCTATACCCGTCCATGAATTTATAAAACTAACAGCTAAGAAATTTCCTAATAATGTATGTGTTTACAACAAACCAGCTGATAAAAAATATACCTACCGAGAGCTAATCCACATTTCTAATAAGTTAGCTAATGCTTTATTTCAATTAGGAATAAAAAAGGGAGATACTATAGGTATTATGACTTCAAATTGTCCAGAGTTCCTTTTTTGCTGTATTGGTATTCTGGAAGCAGGTGCTGTTGTAGTACCAATCAATCCTTTGCTTAAAGAAAACGATGTAGCTCATATTATTAGGGAATCTGGAAATATGCGAGCAGTCTTCGTGCATAGAGGAAATTATAGAACAATGAAAAAAGTTCAGAAAGAGGCGAAGATTGAAAATATAATCTTGCTTCAGGCAGACGCAGCAAAGGAAGGTGCTACTACATTTGAAGACTTCATTTCCGATGTAGCCCCAATTCCCCCAGATATAGAATTTAATCCTTCAGACGATCTTGCAGCTTTATTGTTTACAGGTGGTACTACAGGCTTACCTAAAGGGGTTATGCTAACACACAATAATTTAGTTTTTTGTACCCTTTCAACACTACTCATGGGAGGAGAACCTGAAGAAGGAGAGGATAGCTTCGGGAAAACTGTTAATCTCTCGATTTTACCGTTATGCCACTCGTTCGGTTTTTTAGTATCCATTATTGCTTTATTTGGAGCCGCTATGCTGGTCATATTTGCTTCTTTCAATTCTACCGATGTTCTTGAAGCTATTGAGTATTATAGAGTAACAAATTTTGTAGCGGTTCCTGTTATGTATCAAATGATAATTAATTCGCCTGACTTCACCGAGCGAGATCTTTCAAGCCTCGAAGAAGCAAACTCCGGTTCAGCCGCTTTACCTCCAGAATTAGCTAAGAAATGGGAAAAAGTTGTAGGATTTAAGGTAGGACAAGGTTTCGGGTTAACAGAAACTTCCCCTATCACTCACATTGCCGCCAAATGGATGCCTGAAATACGTTCTGAGAGCATCGGTATTCCAATTATTGATACGGACGCTAAGATTGTTAATCCAGACACTTTAGAAGAGTTGGAACCCGGTGACATTGGAGAATTATTAATTAAAGGACCTCAAGTAATGAAAGGGTATTGGAAAAATCCCGAAATAACCAACGATACGATTATAGATGGATGGTTAAGGACGGGAGACCTAGCAAGGATGGATGAACTAGGGTATTTTTACATTGAAGGCCGTTCAAAAGATATCATTAAATATAAAGGCTATAAAGTAATGCCTCGAGAAGTAGAGGAAAAATTATACGAACATCCGGCAATTCTCGAAGTAGGTGTAGTCTCAGCCCCGGATGAAAACATCGGAGAAACTATTAAGGCATATGTAGTGTTAAGGCCCGAATATAAAGAGGGAAAAATAACAGAACGTGAAATTATCGACTGGGCTAAAGAACGATTAGCGGCATACAAATACCCACGCCAAATCGAATTCATAAATATCCTACCCCGAACTGCTGTTGGGAAAATATTCCGAAGAAAATTAAGAGAAAGGACAATGAAAAGTTAAATGTTTATCCTTTATATGTCAGAATATCTGAATTTATCATATTGAACTAGCAAGAAAGAAGGTAAAAATTATGAATAAAGAAGAAATTTGTTATATGTCTGCTTATGAAATGGTTAATGCTATTAAAAACCAAGAAATTACCTCAGAAGAAATAACCGAGGTTATAATTGAAAGAATTGAAAAAATCAATCCTATCATTAACGCTTATTGCACTACAACCTTTGAAATGGCGCGAGAAATGGCAAAACGCGCTGATAAAAGGGTAAAGAATGGAACAAATATTGGAATTCTTAATGGAGTACCTACATCAATAAAAGACCTTATGGCAGTTGAAGGCGTTAGAACTACATATGGTTCTAAAATATATGAAAACAATGTTGCAACAGAGGATTCCATCGTGGTAAAACGATTAAAAGATGCTGGGTGCGTAATACTAGGAAAAACGAATACTCCTGAATTCGGACATAAAGGTGTAACTGATAATTTAATATTTGGTCAAACACTTAATCCTTGGAACTTAGAAAGAACTTCTGGTGGATCGAGTGGTGGAGCTGCAGCTTCCGTTGTTACGGGAATGGGCCCTCTAGCTCAAGGGTCAGATGGTGGAGGATCAATTCGCCATCCCGCCTGTTTTTGTGGTGTTTATGGGATAAAACCGACTTTTGGGAGAGTCCCAAGATATCCAAGACTGTTTATTTCAGCTCAAGACTGTTCTGCTACAGGTCCTCTAGTAAATCATATATCTGACGCGGCTCTCATGCTCGATGCAATAAAAGGGCCTTTTGAAGGTGATAGATTCTCGCTTCCTGCTGATAATATTAAATATATTGAGCATTACAATGAAATTCCTAATAAGTTGAGAATAGGCTATTCGTTTGATCTAGGATTTGCCAAAATCCTGCAAAACGACATTAAAGAAAGTGTGCTGAAAGCTATTGAAAAATTCTCTCAATTTGATTGGGTTACTGAAAAGGTCAAAATTAAAAGAACTCGGGTTTCAGAAGCATTCAGCATTAATTGGTTAGTGACTTTTGCTTACGAACTTCAACCATTCCTTGAGAAATGGAAGGATAAAATGGATCCAAATTTAGTTAAATGGGTTGAAGCTGGTTTAAGCTATCCAGCTTCATCACTCCCTAGTTCAATGATGACAAGAGAGAAGTTCTATAGAGTACTCCATAGTACTTTCCAAAATTATGATGTTTTGATTACTCCTACTACCGCTGTTACAGCTTTTGAATGTGGGATAGCAGCTCCTAAAACAATTGAAGGGAAAGGAGTATCTCCTACAGGGTGGCAACCATTTACCTTCCCATTCAATTTTACAGGGCATCCTGCAGCCTCAATTCCTTGTGGATTTGATCGTGATGGATTACCTATCGGAATGCAAATTGTAGGAAAGCTACATGATGAATTAACAGTTTTGCAAGTTTCAAAGGCTTTTGAAGAACTAGCCCCTTGGCAAAATAGGCGACCAATATTGAATTAAATAGGACAATATTATTTTTCTCTTTTTTTTTGTCGAAATATCTTTTAAACGAAATTTAATATAACTAATTAAATTTGTAGTCATGATATAATTCCCTTACTAAATAAAACCATGAATAAAAAACTTCTGAGAAAGGAGATAACAGATTTTCAACCAACTCAGAGAGCACCGGAATATGACAATTTGAAATTTACTGTACTACTAGTAAGGCCAGAACATGCGGGAAATATTGGATCTATTACCCGACTCATGAAAAATTTCAATTTTATTAATTTAGTTGTATTTAATCCTGTTGAAAGCGCAAAAATCATACGGAGCTATCATACTCAAGGATTTGCCATGCATGGTAAAAATATTCTTTTAAACGCGGATATAATTGAACTTAACAATCAAAATGACCATCTAGAAAAATACAAAGAGTTACTACAAAATTTCGATTTAATAATTGCATCAACAGCTAAAGGAATGCATTATAAAAACATAAGAAGACTGGCTACCTTCCCTGCAGAATTAACTCTTCCTATTTCGGAAAAGCCACTATCAATTGTTTTAGTATTTGGAAAGGAATCACGAGGACTTACCAACGAAGAAATAGAATTTGCAGATTTGTTACTTAGAATACCCTCTAATAATATTTATCCTACTTTGAATCTTTCTCACGCTTGCGGAATTATACTTTATGAAATCTATAATAAAATACATAATGTTGCGATAGGAAGAGGAATTAAACCTGTATTATTAGCAAATAAGAACGATAAACAACTACTTTATAATTCCATTAAAAGTTTAAGTAAAAGTCTCAAAATCCGTCCATACACAGCTGAAAATGTTTTCTTTTCTTTTAAAAATGTGTTTGAGCGGGCATTTATTTCAAAAAAAGAGCTAAACTTAATTTTAAGCGTATTCTCAAAATTGAACTCTCTCTTAAAAAAAGGGAAAATATATGATGATTAAATTGATATTTTCTAAATTGCTTGATAATACCGTGGTTTCCGATTAGCGTTAACTAATAGCTTTTCGGGTGTATCGTTCACAATCCTTCGTATAACTTTAGCAAGAGCGTTGTGTGTCTCGTATCCCATGGCTCTTGCCCATTCACTAGCGGTACATCCTCCTAATTCTTTTAATTTATCTAAACAAATCTGCTCAAAAGTCCTGGGTCTTGGAGTTGCTTTTTTTACTTTTAAAATTGAGAATAACCTCTATTTTTGCTTATTCTATTATTTTATTCTAATCTATTAAGAGAAACACTTACGATATGAATGTTTTATAGAATATTGTTTACAACACTACTCAAGATAATAAGAATAGTGGTAATTTTACATATTTGCTATTATTCTGGCGCTATCTCCTAGTATTCCAACGATTTATCTATCTTGAATAAAAAGTAGGTCAGAGGCTATTTAAAGCATGATGTCAGATATTTGTAGAGGAATACTGATCTTTTGTACTAAGATTCTAATTAACCCCTTAGTCAATCCCCTAATCGATGTTAAGAAATCCCCGACAAAAATAGATTATAGTGGACAAAATTGTATTTTTAATTGCGAAAATTTGACATAAGAAATAATTTTGATAATCAATACTTTACATATTAAATGGATGTGAACAAGAATAATGCTTTTTAGACTAAATTCGTTCTATTAATAGGATTTTCCTTCATTAATTTCTCCCATTTAAATATATCTTCAAATTACGGGAATTGATTCCCGCTAAAAATTCAGAACTTTTACGCTATTTTGATTAATGCGTTAATATTTGATAGTTAAGGATTTAGTGAAATCTCACAAAAAAAATTATTATTTGCATATTTGTTATTTTAGAATATTATAGAATTACAGTAAACCGGAAAAGTGGAGAAATTTATATAAAACTCAAGAGTTTGTTATTTTGGAATTAACTTTATTAGAATGGGAAGAAAAAATAGGGAAAAGAGATATTAACCAAGACTCCTGCGCCACCCTGGATTTTTGTCTTTTGGTATTCTAAATTCTTACCCTATTTTAATTCAGACCTTATTATTAGGTCTTGGCGACAGGAGTCTACCTTTTATATTAGAACCATGTTATTAAAAAAAAATCAATTTATATTTTAATTTCTACAATCATAAAAAGATTATCATCAGCGACCGTAGGTTTAAACTTAATTATCGTCTAAAAATTATTCCATTTTATATAATCCTGTTAATTTAAACCCTATTACAGAAATATTGTATTCCATCAATACCCTATTGTAATGTTATCCACAATTATTGAGGGTATTTTAAAATAAAAAGATATATATAGCCTACTGTGGTATTTTTAATTAACAATGTCTCAATCGTATAAAGATTTTTTAGAGAAATACAAAATCGACGATTTTAAAACGAATTTAAAGCTTTCAGGACACACAAAAATAGATTTTTACAACGATATCGACAAGCTATTAAGAATTATGAGTACAATTTTCGACAAGCTTGCAACAATTGGAACTTTACGAGGCGCCCAGGTATTAATGGCCATTGCAAAATTAGGCGGCCCAGATAAAGTAGTAAACAAAACAGATGTAAAAAATTGTTTAAACATAAAGAGATTAGAAAAAATCTTACCAGCAATTGATTATTTAAAACAAGCAAAATACATTACGATTGAGGAAAAAACAAAAAGATTTCATATATTAAAGTTAAACGAAGAAGATAATCCAGACTTAAGATTATTTAGGGAAATAATTCAAAAGTACTGGAGATCCCCTCGAGAAGAAGTAGATAAAGCAGAGAAGTGGAGCAAATAAAGATGAGAAATTCACTTAAGAGCGTAGCAGAGCTGAATTTTGAGGATGAGCAGGGTCTTAAAGATTCTGTAAAGACTATAAGGTCAGAGTACATCAAAAAAGCCTTTAAATCAATTATATATATAACTGTCATTTCGATAGTGGCACTTACTTATTTTCTCTATGTTTATTTACCATATATTGAGAAGAATTTTTTTACTAACTTGTTAACTACTGAGGCTTCTAGTTCAGAAGGAAATAGTTTTCCTTTGAATTTAACCTTAAGTTGGACGCTTTTCAGTACGTGTATTTTCTTAATAGTATATTTTGCTCGATTAAGCCAAGTTAAATTTACACCATCTCTAATTAAGTATATCAAAAAGGAAACAAAATTCGCGGGATTTGAATTCATAAAGAAAATTGAGAGCGTTGGATTATTTATGTTTCTCACAACAGGTTCTATCGCAGTTCTTTTTTATATAGACACTAGACTAATCCAATTTAATGATAATTCCTGGAGTATTATGTTTCAAAATTCTTTTTGCATCTATTTGTTACTAAGTTTAATTCTCCCGATCGTTTTCATCTTTAGGAATGATAAATTTACCATCAAAGTAAAGGATAATGTTTTCGTTCTTTTTAACCTACATTACAATGTACGGAAAAATAAGGATTACGATCCAAATTTATTAGGAATAGTTCTAACGTCAAATCGGTTGTGTTCTAGGTTCGATAAATCAGGAAAATTGATTTATTCCAAAATTTCAGAAGATAGGTGGCTTATCAGAAACGAGCCTTCCGCTATTTCGCCATATTTTTATTTTGAGGAGTATTCAGTACCAATCAACTTCCAAAAGCAATTTTTAAACATTGTATTAGCTCTTAACGATTGGGAAAATAATTACAGCTCAAATCTTGATTCAATGAATTATTATTTCTCAAATCCATTTCCATTCCACAAGTATGGATTAAAAAAAGATGAACAACCAAACCAACTTATCTATTTAAAGTTTTTAAACCAATAATAATAGAAAAAAATTATTTATTTAAATAAAATATTTTTGTTGAAGCATAACATATTCGTTGTGTTCACTGAATTCTGCTTCAACAAGGCTAGAAACAATATCATATAACTGTCGAAATAATTCTTCAGGAAAAGCATGGTGTTCAAACACTATATCGCTTACTAATTCTTCGGTTAATATTTGCGAATTGACAGGTTTATTATACAATAAGAACTTCATCATAGCAGCTTCTATTTTAGATTTAACTATATTCTTGATTATTTCTAAACTTAAATCTCGCTTTGGATCTATAAAATAGGGGAAATTCATATTATCTAGAATTTTGATATAACCAAAAGTCGATGTAATTTTACCAACACAATATTCTAACGAGCTAATTTCCAAATTAAACTTTTTACAGAATCCGTTTTTCGTCTCGTGAGCAGGAAACGCAAATGGATGTCTCGTAACTATATAATAAGCCGCAATATAAAATTTGTACAAATTATGAGGTACTTTTCCTTTAATTCTGAGATATCTATAAATTATTGAGACTGTGTCAAGCAGAAAATCTTGATCGATGTCAAATTGCTTTAAGAATTCTTCTCCATCTTTAATTAAGTCAATGTTTATTCTATCCCTTGTATTTAATATTTCAAGATCAGGAGTATATAATTCCAACATTTCACACACGCAACCTAAGCTTTTACATTTTTTTCAAAGAAATATCGATATACCACTTTGATAATATATGAATAACACTAATATTATTTAAATGTGATGCAGTGCAGATGCAGATCATATGCTGCAATGCAATTATTTAAATAGTACTATTTTTTATTTTAATTCAGTTAAAAAATTTTTGTCGAATTTAGTCGTAAAAAATGTCATCAGCTTCTGATAAAGAATTGGAAAAAGAACGGAAAAAACCAAAACTACCACGAACTACTGTTAGTCTTGATAAATTTGACGACTCAATTATCGAAAAATTAGTAGGATATGAAGGGCAAAATAAATCGGAAGTAATAAGAAGTATCGTTAAAAAATGGATTGGGGAGAACGCAGACACGATCCAAAGCGTATATGGAGTAATTTTCGGAGACGTGAGGAGAGAAATTAAACTTATTGATGATAAAGCAGAATTAGAAGAGAAAATCGAGAAACTGCCTCAATTTTTCAAGAGGATCAATAAAATCGAAATTGATCGTTTAGCTGGACAACTAGATATAAATTCCTCTGTCTTAATCAATTTAATTCTAGAAAATGGGGATAAATTAGAAGAAAAAGGATTAAATCTTCTTATTGATGGCATATATATCGTAAAAAGTTAGCATCCGAGGTAAATTTGAATGGAAAGAGTAAAATACAAACTATCTTCAGACAATTATGAATTGATAAAAGAACTACCTGACATCTATTCCGGTGAGGAGAATTTAAGATTTGACAACCGACATCCCATTTACAAAACCTTAATGAAATTAGAATTTGAAGATGTTCTTCGAAGTTTTACTCGAAAATAATTTTTAATCAAGGAGACCCAAAATTGAGCACTGAAAGAATTAGAGAAGTTATTAGAGAAAGATTGGAGGAAATCTACGAAATTGATTTAGAATATCAATACGATCTTTCTAAAGTGGTCATACCATTTGATGAATTTTTTAAAAAATCGGATTTTGATGGTAAAAGGAAAGAACCCTCTAAAGAGGTAAAAAAGAAATATAAAAAGCTTTTGATGCAAGAACTTTAAGTTATTTTTAAGCAAAATTAGCTAACATTCTTATTCTTCTATATTTTAAAAAGAAGATTTATATTCGGTTGGAATTCTTCAAAATAAAATTGTATAAATGAACTATACTATTATACTTAAATATTAGATTTCAAGGTTAGAGTATATAGAAACTAATCTTAAGATTTGAAAGTCACAATTAGAAATTATTATGGTTGAAGAGAACCGAATTAAAAGAAACCTAAAGAAATTTGCATTTCCTCGATTATCTGGAACAGATCATGAATTTAAAGCTTTCAACCAAGTTAAACAAGAAGTTACAAAATTGGATTTAGATTTTGAAGTTCAGAACTTTACTTTCAGTTCGTTTTATTCTCGAATATATCCTAAAATAGCGTTTTCATCCGGTTCGTTAATATACTTATCTATCTACTTGAGATATCATCTGATTATAACTACGATTTTATTGATTGTATTAGCTAGTATTTTGACTTCGTCTAT
Source organism: Promethearchaeia archaeon (assembly GCA_029856235.1). GTDB lineage: Archaea > Asgardarchaeota > Lokiarchaeia > Sigyniarchaeales > SOKP01 > SOKP01. The sequence goes on along the minus strand of JAHQWP010000106.1, from coordinate 19,880 downwards.
CCTGATGACAAGAAAACCAGAAAAAATTCAATTTATTAAAACATTTAACTCACAAAACCTTATTGTTAAGATTAAACCTTTATCAGAAAAAATTAAAAACAACGATAGAGTCGCATTGTTTATTAGTCATTTAGATTCTAAGGGACAACGATTCAAGATTCAAACCCGTATAAAGACAATTAGACTGTGGATTACGACCTCAATAGCTCTATTGTTTATATTACCCTTTAGATTCTTGATTTCTTTAAGATTTGAAGATATTTTTTATGTTATTTCGGGGTGTCCTTTGATTTTGAACATTTTAGCCTTATTAATATTAATTTTTAATTCAACAGATAACAGCTCTGAAGGTGCTGTTGATAACGCTTCAGGTATCGCGTGCAATTTAGAACTCTTAAATCATTATAGTATTGAAAAAAACAGGTTAACTAATTATAATGTTTGGCTGCTTTTTACTGGAGCAGAAGAATGCGGAACTATGGGTGCAAGGCATTTTTACAATAATATTGAGAATTATGATCCCATTAAATCTGTAGCGTTTAATTTTGAATCCATAGCTAAGCATGTTTATTTATTCCCAGGAGGAAAAGAAGGACCTAATGCTCAAGATATCGATAATTTACTCTTAAATAACAACAGAAATCTAAGAATCAATCACTACATAACTAACAGAGTTCTCGGGACTCATTCCGATGGAGGTTTATTAGGCAGTAAAGGTTTCCAAGGCTATGGAATTGGGGAAGTAGAAGCTTATGAATATATGCATACACCTAACGATACTTTGGATAAAATTGATACAGAAATTTTAAAGAAGCTCTGTTTAGTTCTTACAGATAGTTTAAAGAAGCACGATTCTACTTTTTTTAAATAATTCTTAACTTTCTTGTTAATTTACATGAATTTATATCTATACCTATATCTTCATGTAAAAGTTTTAAAAATAGAACTTTACATGTTACTTAACAATAGCAAATTATTATTAGGTGACTCATATGGAAGAAGAAGAACAAGAAGAAGATGATGGTTTTGCATTGAATGAAGAAGAATTAGACATTTTCTACGAAGTATTGTTTAAACGTATCATGGATATAATGGATAACCCAGACATCAACATAAACCCATTCGAAGATATGATAAAAATTCTAAGCCGGTTAAGCGAGATCTTTAGCTTCAAGAGCATGATTACTGTAATTCCTGAGTTAGTAGCTTATGCAATGAAATATGGCATGATGGTGGAGAAATCTTACGACGAGGATTTAACTCACCTTAAAGAAGACCAACAAGGATATGGTGAAGCCGAAGAAAAAGAGAGAAAACGGTTGGTAATCCAAAAAGATTTAGATAAACTTAATATGTATTTATAAAATATTTCTATTTTTTTATTTCTTAATTCTGAGTATTCAATTTTTTCTCAATAAATTTAAAAATATAGTATAAAATCAAACCAACTATAAAACCTACGGTTATATTAAAGAGTAAACACAAAATTGCAGATGTAATGATAACTGGTATACTATTTAAACTATAGTCTTTAAATGAAATTTTTGCCAATAAGAAAGCAGTATATACAAGCATGGCACCTAAAATCGCTTCAGGGAATGCAGTAAAAATTAAAAACAATGAATCTGATAAAAATAGACCAAGAAAAATTTCTAAAAGCCCTTCTAAAATCATGGAACCGCCTGTTCTCGCCCCAAAGGCATATTGGGAAGCAAGTCCTCCTGATCCGTGACATAAAGGAATCCCCCCTAAAAACGGAGTAATAATGTTCATTATACCCATATTCAGAGCGAGATCGCTGGCATCGACCTTCTCATCTTTTTCAGGAAATAATTCTTTAATAAGACTTATTGTGGCAATCATTACATTAGTTAAAGTTATAAAAAGTTGAGCTATACCCGCAATTAACATACCCAATATAATGTTATCCCATTGAGGAATCTGAAAAGTAAAAGTTGGTAACTTAACCTGAATATCGGATAAAATTATAGATTGATTCCATATAATTAAAATAATTCCTAACGCAACCAAGATTATAGAAGAAGGCATTCTCTTGATTTTAAGAAGGATTAAAATTACAGAAATCGAGATAATACTTAGGACGATATCAGAACTCATTAGTTGGAGAGCAGTCCAACCTAAAATTAATCCTAGTCCTAGTTGTATCCCGCGAACTGCCGTCTGAGGGACTTTCTTCACTATTTTTTCTAGGAATTTTGTAAATCCTAACACCGTCCATATAACTCCCGTTCCGAATCCAGTTGATACAACTAAATTAGGACTCCATGCTTGTGATATAGCAATCGTACCTATGGTTTTTTGAGGTTGAACTGGTAAGGGTAAATTGAATTTGATTCCTAAGATGATGTTAGTGATTCCTAAGCACAAAAACACTCCTGCCGGATTTAATCCTACGATTGAAATATATCCTATAATAAAAGGAATTAAAGTGCCCCAATCACCAAGAGCTCCACCGAACTCTGTCAAATTAAATTTAGTTAAAAATTTCCTTTGAGTGTGATGCCGTTTGTTTTCTTCGCTAGGAATGTCAGAGATGTCCTTCATACTAGCCTCTTGTGGAACATAATTCCACATATATATATATAATGTAGTCTAAAAATATATTAAAACGTAGTAACTTTTTATAAGACAGACAATTTTTAATTAACTTAGAAATCCGTGTTTATATTATGGTAGAATCAAAATCTGAAGGAATTCCTTTTTATATCGTTGATGTTTTTGCGGAATACAAATACTCCGGAAATCAGCTTGCTGTTGTTATTGCCGGTGATATGTTAACTGATGACGAAATGCAGCGCATTGCAAAGGAAATGAATTATTCCGAAACTACTTTTATCACATCAATTGAAAATGCCACAACTAGAATTTTTACTCCTAATGTAGAATTACCGTTTGCAGGTCACCCTACAATTGGAACCGCGTTTGTTTTGCAGCAAGAGTTTATGAAAGGAAAAGCAAAGACGATGTCGATAAATCTAAAAATAGGTCAAATTCCAATATTATTCAAGTACAAAGGCGACTTTTTGGCTGAAACATGGATGGAGCATAAAGAGCCAACTTTCAACGGATATTTCGCTCCAGATTTAGTCGCCGATGTTTTAGGTATAAGAGAGAGCGATATTGATGGTAGGTTTAAGATTCAAGGTGTTTCTACTGGTGTTCCTACGATTATTGTTCCTTTAAAATCTTTAGATGCGTTAAAACGAATACAAATAAACAAAGAAAAATACGAATCACTAATTGAAAATACTCAAGCAAAAACAATCCTGGTTTTTTGTCCCGAAACGTACGATAAAAACAACGATTTAAATGTGAGATTTTTTGCTGACTATTACGGTGTACCAGAAGATCCCGCTACGGGATCTGCTAACGGTTGCTTAGCTGCATATTTGGTAAAACACGAATATTTCGGTAAAAAAGTGATCGATATCCGCGTTGAACAAGGGTATGAAATAGGAAGAGAATCACTACTTTTATTAAAAGCTGAAGAAAAAAGTGGAAAATACTTTATCGCAGTTGGGGGTAAAGTGATACTCGTCGCAAAAGGTATCTTATTCTAATTCACCACCATTTTAATAAAAACTATTTCTTTAAATATTTCTTTGTAGAATATCCAGTAAAATTTACTTCTATTTTAAATTGGAAATCAAAATTTTAAATAACTGGAACAAAGAACACCAGGTTATTTTAGATAAAATTAAAAGTCTCGCAGAAATGTCGGATGAAATTTATGTTCAAAAAAGTAAATTCACACTTCTATCTGACCTTTTGCTAAAACTCTGCACCTCTCGAAATGTAAAGAGCAATTTTAAAGATCTAACGAGCTTAATTTTATTGTTTCTAAACATGTATAGAAAAAATTACCCTATAGATATTTATTCCGCGAGTACAAAAGAATCTCAATTAAAACCACACGATAATCTTATCTTAAAGCATATTCTCCGGCAAGAATTGATTAATAGTAATCCGAATCAATGATTTTTTCTAACTGGATTCACTAAATTTGTCTAGTCTTCTGATTTAAAATCTCAAAGAGTCATATAAGAATCAAAAAGAAAAAAGAATTAAAATGAGTTCAAATATATCGAAAAACAGGTTTCATGGTTATTCTTTTTTGTTAGAATCTAATTTATCTGATATCATAATTTCATTTAAGGAATTATTTAACCAAATTAAAGCACTCGACATCTATTCTGGATATGAAAATATACCATTTTTAGAAAAAGATAAAGAATTTCAAAATTTATTACTTAGCGAATTTCTAACTTAATTCTTATGTAATATATCTTTCTAAATTAAAAAAAAAATAGAGCGTGTAGCCTACTCTTTAATTTACAATTGTTGGTTTTTATAGATTCAACTCTATGATTTTATTTTGATTTTCTTCGACTTTATCGGGTGTTAAATCATACCATTTCCAAAATACGAACGTACCAATCAAGATACAAATCATTGGTACGATAGCTAAGTGGATATGAACCCCAAATTTAGCAGAAGCGCTATATGGATCTGCAGCAAATCCCGTAAAAGCATGGGCTAGCGTAAAGCTAATTGCCTGGAAGAAGATTCCTAATCGCCCAAAAAATTGTTGAAATCCGGCGTATACTCCTTCTTGCCGCTTTTTCAGCCTAACAACAGATTCGTCTACAACATCTGCTAAAACTGGAGCGATCATTGCCCAATAGCCCCCAATTGACAATCCCCACACTACCATTGCTATAATTATAGCCAAAAATTCTTCGAGAAATATCAAGGGGATCGTAAAAACACCCATTAGTATTCCACATATAACCATAATTTTTTTATTATTATTGGTTTTATGGGCAAGCTTGACCCAAATTGGTGTCGATATTAAAGCTCCTATAAGAAATCCTGCAAAAATTGGAATCGATGCATTTTCATCCAGACCTAATAAATTATCCCAGACATATGGTACTGATGCGGTCATAGAATTCACCAACGTTCGATACATAGTGTAGGATATTATAAAAGCCAAAAAACTCCTTTGTTTCAAGGCAGTAACTAACGATTTGAAAAATGGTGGTCCTTTTTCTCTAGCTGTATGCGTCTCTAAATATTTATCAACAGCATCTTGATCGTCCCTTATTCCAGGTATTGCTAAACCTAGAGCTATTAATCCAACAATAATAACTGCTCCCGCTTGAACAAAGTAGGTGGAAGCAATTCCTTTATCTATGAAGATAGGAGGTATAATCGCGCCTAAGGCAACTCCTACAAGCCCTACGGGTATTTGTAAACCTGTAGCGGTTCTGCGCTCTTTAACAGATCTAAACTTATCAGGGAAAAGGGCTGAAAAATTTACCCAGAAAACTGAGGCAAAAGTATCAAACAAAAACGTAGTGAAAATTAACCAGAGAAATAATAGCCAGGCATCTGAGACGGGATTTAAAGCGGGGGGTGTAAAAATCAATATATAGCTTAAGATAAATGGAATTCCTCCTATTAAAATCCAGGGAAATCTTCTTCCCCATTTTTTTGTAAACTTGAAAGGTTTATTTGTTAAAAATCCCACTATTGGGTCATTTATTCCATTGTAAACTGCATATAAGAGAAATCCGAGCCCAATGAGCCATACATTTAAACCAATTTCTATTTCGTAAAAATAAAAGGCAAAAGTTCCAAAAGCCATTTGGACAAATTCATTCATAAAGTTTCCAAATCCGTAAGAGGCCATGTTTAATTTTGAGTGTTTTACTTCACCAACTTCTTTTGACAATATTTTTCACATCTTTTTTAATTTTAATTATTTTGTTAATTCTTATATTTACTAAAGTTACATTTAAAACTATAGCTTTTTCAGAACTCATTATATTTAAACCTAAATAAAACTATTAAAGGTAAAATTGAACAATCTATGGTAAGGAATATAGCTTTACTACTACTTTTTTCATATCCTATTATCATCCCGGGGATTAATACTAATAAATCCCTAAGTTTAGGAATTAAGGCCTGTTTTGCAAAACACAATAGTATTGGTTCATAACTCGCTTAAAAATAAAAAAAATAAAAAATAATAAAAATGCTTAAAACTCAATTATTTAACTTTAGCCGATTCTTGATCGTAGTAGAACCAAATGAATGCTCCTAAGAAAAATATTAATAACCCCATTTGAAACCATAATATAAGGATGAACACATCTGTAAGGGCAGCCCATACATGAACCACTATAGCTAACGCGAGCCACACAATTTCCATTTGTACGACGATTTTTACACTTTCCCATTTGGTCTCTCTCCAAGATAATAGCGAAGCCGCAGCTAGACCTAAGAACACTGCTCCTAATATGCGCCCTGCAATAGGGTCCAAATAAGGCCAACCGACAACTCCGACATAGAGTTCAATTAAGACTGTGAACATTAATCCAAAGAGTATCGCAACAAAAAAATGTATTAAAAATGTTAATTTCAGAAGTTTCGAGATTTCTTCTTTCATAATTTTTTCTCACTCTCTTTAAAAATTTAGTATAATTTCTATTCTATTTAATATTTATATTTAGAATTTCCTTAAATTAAGCTAGTTGCTTTATTATATAAATCTTACTCAAATGTCAATTAATTAGGTATTAAAAGAGGTCGAAATTCTTTATTTATTTAGTTTAATAAAAGCTGATAGTGGGGTAAAATATTCTTCTTCGAAAGAGAGGATATTATTGTGACCCGCATTGTCGATTAATACTAGTTTCTTGCTAATATCATTAGGTAAATTATTATAAAGTAATTGAGCTTCTGAAACAGGTATTATCCAATCCATCGTACCGTGGATGATTAATGTTGACATAGTGAAGTTTTTGACTCTTGTATCGTTCGAGTATTTATTTAATGATTTCGGGGTTAAATGTGGGCTGCTGACTCGAAACAGATTTACCATCATGTTGTAAGCACTAGCAAATCCACTTTCAAATATTATTCCACGCAAGTTAGAAGGATTGTGTGCTCCAATTTCAGCGGCGCAAATACTTCCCAGTGATCTTCCTTGAATAAATAGAGAATCTAAGAAGTTTTGCTCCTTCATCCACTCAGTGAACGCCTTATAAATAGGCATCGCATCAGAAATTAAGCTAGAATAATACGGATCTCCTGAACTAAATCCATATCCTCGAAAATCTACTACTGCCAAATTAACATCACACTTATAAAACATGGGTGCAATGTTTCGATAATCTAAGGCTACTTCTCCGTTTCCGTGAAATAATAAGATTGTTGGCAAATTTACGTTGTTTTTATAAAAAAAACCACCAATTGTAACCCCATCTTTAATAGTGAAGCGTAAAATTTCTATGTTTGGACCTAAATTATTTGGGATTGCAGTCTTTCGAGGATAAAATACTACATTTGAAACAGTAGGATTATCAATTAAAATGTGTTTTTTCATTGGAATATTTAATTCAATTCTTCTTTTCACAATCTAATTAAATAATGTTAAACAAATATCTAAGAATCTTATTAAAGTCTTTCTTTCCTACTATTAAATATTATTTTATAAGAATTTGTCTTAGTATACAAATTTAACATTTTTGGAGAAAAACACTTAGACTTAATTAGAACTTTTTTTATTACCTATTCATACTGACTAAATAATAATCTAGGGGATTTAGTATTCTATCCTATAGACACGAAATTAAAGCTTACCAAAATTTACGGAAAATCATAAAACTGAATATTACCATTAGTCTTTTCTCGATTTTTATATTAGTTTCATTTTTTAACTTTAATACTGTAAGAGCGCAAACTAATGAAATATCTCTTACTGTACCCTCAAAAATCAATTTACTTGAATTTGCTGAAAAAAAAGATACTACTCAAAGTAACGATTCAATTTCTTTGAATCTTCCCTCAAGTAATTGGAATGTTACGGATATCGAGTTGAATTTTACAGATATAAAACAGGAACGCGAAATAAAAATTATTGAACATAACGCTACTGATTTTGAAACTTTAAGTAGTAGTATTCGTGCTTTAGGAGTTCAAATAAATATCTCGGAACCTACAACAATTTTTGGAGTATACATTTTTGGAGCTGTTACTAGCGATTTTGAAACAGAATCGATTTACGTTCAAATTAATGGATACGATTCAGGTCCAGATGAACCGAATGACGTAATTTATGGAAGCACTTCTTTAAACGCTTCAAAAACTTTAGGATGGCATCTTCAATCATTCGACGAGGGCATTCCTCTCGACCCTGGTCAATACTATTTAGTCGTTAATGGCATCGATTATCCCGATTTTGGCAATTTAAATTTTCTTTGGTTTTTTAACGACGAAAGCCCGAACTTTCCAAATTTATACATTGCATATTATTACCGCCTATTTGCTACGTGGGCTTGGAGAAGTGCTACTCAAGGTAAACCGTTTTTATATAAAATAATTCAACGAGTCAATAGGACATACGCACCTGAGAATATAAATATGACAGCAGAAATAGGAGGTATTTCTTATCCCATATTAAATGGGACAGAACTGGGAACTGGGAATTTAAAAGAAAATGGTCTTAATTTTTCTCCCAACGAGGAAAAATTTTATATTTCCATTAACACCAATCAATCAGTAAAATTATTCTTTAATCTAAGTTATAAAATTGGGATTAAAAAGCAATTTTTGTCTACGGGTTCCGCAAGTATAAAAGAAAATGAAAATGTTAATTGGACGCTAACTCCGGAAATAACTAGAATCTCTCAAAACTATTCAGTTAAATTCAACTATCCTAGTAGTTGGTATGATCTAAATGTTTTCAGAGATGGACTAAATATTACATCTCAAATAGTAATAGATACTACATATAATTTCATTCATATCCCTAACAATACAATCGTAAATGGCGCATCCTGGTTAATTACAACCAAATCTCCAAACATAGATGTAACTTTAGATGTTCCTATAACAGAATACGGACCAAATGAAATTCTATATTTTTATATTGATCCTCCCATCAAGCTTGGTAATTATACAATTTTTTTAATCGACTCAAAAGGGAATGAAGTTGAGAACGATATAAGCGAAATAACTACAAAAAATTCATCTAGGATAGAGTTCACATATACTCTCACCTCAAAACCTAGTGAGGGAACTTATAAAGCATTTATTTTCTGGAATAATGCGACAAATGCGGGGGTTACAACCCAAACATTTGAAATCACTATGCCTTTTGTATTAGATCCAATCCTTGTTTTACTTATTGTTACCATAATTATCTTAGCAGGAATTAGTGGTTTTACCACATATAAAGCTCTCAAGAGAACAAAAAGAATCCATGAAGAACATAGACAAAGCATATTCAATAAATATATGGATATACTCAATTTAGACTATCTATTAATTGTTGAAAAAATTTCAGGTGTAAATGTATACGATCAAGTTTTAGCTGGTAAAACTATGAATGCTACTTTAATTTCAGGATTTTTACAAGCGATTCAGTCCTTCGGAATAGATCTTACCGGTTCAGAAGCTCAATCGCAAATGGTTAAACTCGAATATCAGGATTCTAAGATATTAATGTCGGAATTTAAAGATTTTAGGTTGACTCTCATAATGAAAGAAAATCCATCTCAAGATTTCTTGCGATCAATTGAGTTATTATCGTACGATATTAATGAGAGATTTGGCGAGTCACTAAAAAAATTCGATGGAGAAATCAGTCAGTTTGAAGGTATAAAAGATTTAGTAGAAAAACGCCTTCCTATTTCACTAATTTACCCGTTAAAATTAGAAGAAAGAACTGAAATTAAGTTGAAACCTGAAGAAAAAAATATAATTAAACGAGCTCACGATGTCATGAAAGTTAGAAACGCTAATTATTTCTTCGTCTCCAATTTGATGTCAAAGGAAAGGGGTTTTCAAGTAAAAGAAGCGGAACTTATTTTAAAATTAATAGAAAAAAATATTTTCCAACCAATCCAATAGAAATTATTTTTTTTTTCTAATTCTTTTTTATTCAATTAGAAGATGCTTTTTAAGTAACACTAAGACTTAATTAAGAGTTCTATTATTAATTAAACATATAAATGTAGATCGAGCATAAGTGAATTAACATTCTTTTCGAAAAATTCGACATTCTATCCCGCCGCATTAATCGACATTATTTAAGGGTTATTGGGATTCTTGTACCCATTATTACCATTATTATCTCAGTCATTATCTACGCTTTAAACGATTCATCGTTCAGTTTTCTCACACACTATTTAAGCCATTTAGGTGGTGGACCTAACGGCGTTGGAATTGTATTCAATGTAGGGATAATGATTTCAGGTTTTTTGATGATCTTTTTTTTTCTCAATTTAAGCGCATATTTGCGCAGAAAAAACGGTAACACAATTCTTATCTATATATCTTTTATTCCTGGTTTGCTCTCATCAATTGGTACTTTCTTTGTTGGAGTTTTTCCATATACTATTACACAAGAATTACACAATATTTCAGCTAGTGCTTTCTTCTTGGGAGGATTTGCTTACTGCATTTTGTACGGAATCACAGAGTGGGTTACTGAAGGAGTTTCCAAAGTTTTAGCATGCTCTGGTTTTATTGTGTCGATATTTTTTCTTCTCTTTATCATTTTTACGGCAATAAATTACTTTAATCCCACAATAGCTTTAGAACAATCTCACATTACGGAATGGTTACTAATGTCCGTTTTGATGGCTTGGATCATAGGACAAGAAGCCATTATGACTAGAGATAAAAGAAATGGTAAAATAGAATCTTAATATAACCTTCATTAATCGGTCTACTTTTCTGCTTTACCTTGATTCTCTACCGCTTCAATTGCTTGTTGTATTGTCTCTTGATCTCCTAAATAATAATGCTTAATCGGTTTTAGATCGTCGTCTAATTCGTATATTAACGGTACACCAGTGGGGATGTTCAGAGTAACGATTTCCTCTTCAGAAACATTATCTAAATACTTAACAAGCGCTCGCAAACTATTACCATGAGCGGATATCAAGATTTCTTTACCGTTTTTAATGGCAGGTGCTATAGTTTCGTGCCAATAAGGTAAAAAGCGCTCAACGGTATCTTTTAAACATTCCGATAAGGGTATTTCTTTTGGATCTAGATCCTTATAGCGAACATCCGTCCCAGGGTATCTTGGATCGGTAGTTTTAAGAGGTGGGGGCGGAATATCGTAGCTTCTACGCCATATTAACACTTGCTCCTCCCCGAGTTCAGCAGCCATCTTGGCTTTATAAAACCCTTGGAGTGCCCCATAGTGCCTCTCATTCAATCTCCACGATTTAAATACCGGTATCCACATCAAATCTAATTCGTCTAAAACGATCCATAGCGTTCTTATCCCCCTTTTAAGTACCGAGGTAAAAGCAATATCAAACGTAAAACCGTTTTCTTTCAATAATTTTCCAGCCTTTTGGGCTTCTAAAATCCCTTGATCTGATAGATCTACATCAGTCCAGCCTGAAAACCTATTCTGTTTATTCCACTCACTCTCCCCATGACGTAATAAGACCAATTTCTTCAAATTTCTTCAACTCACTTAAGAAATAAATTTAGTTTTATATTATTTGCAAAATGACTCGTATTTTAAATATAAGAAAACTATACTTTTAGGTGTTTTGTAATGTGAACAAAAAAAGAAACGAAGCGATAAATAGGAAGATTATTCAAAAAAACTAGATAAGAATGCGTTAGAAAAATAACGGTTAGTGACTTAATTAATATTAAATCAGTGTAAAATTGAATTGTCTAAACTTAAATATAAAAAATGAGTATTAAGAATTATCTACTCACTAAAGAATAGCTATGATTACTATAAAAAATGATGAAGCGTAAACAATTCTACAGGCTCTCCGCCTTGGCTTTCTTAATATCATTAATTTCTTTTCCTAATTCATTTTCTAACGCAACCGTATTAGGTGAATCTGAATTTCCCGCTGAAGAAGAAGATTATTTCATGTGGGAAACCGTAAATGCGACAGAATCATGGTATTTAGAAGTTGAATTTGTGAAATTCACCGTTGAAAGGATATATAATGAGACTTATAACTCTCAAAATTACTTATTTATGAATTATACACTTGCATTTTATCATAGATTTATATGGGTACCAAAATATGAAAACTCGTTCTATATGGCTTACAATAAGACGCTAAACTTTCTAAACTGGTCCGAAGAGGGTTTTTTCTTCGGAAATTTATTTTTATTTCCCACTCCGGTTAATTATACGCTCATTGGAGAGGCAGTGAAAACTCATGGCTTTTTAAATTACTCTCACGACGGGAATAAAATTAGTTTTGACTATGGTAACAACACCAGAATCGAGTTAACCATAAATTCTTCTGGTTTCTCTACAATCATCGAAAAAATCACTAATAGCACGACGATTTATAGATGGGAATTAAAAACGGAAAAAATAATTGTAAAAGTGTCGTTTGGGCATTTTTTTCTTGCAGTTTTAATTACGACGATTTTTACGCTCGTAATTATAAAAAGAAAGAAGATAAAGAGAAGTTATTGATGAATTTTTGTATATTTTTTTTCCTAAAGTTTTAGATATATTAACTACTTAATCCAATATTAATATTTCATTTATAATTACACGAATTTAATAGAGGATGATTAGGATTGAGTGAACATTTTTTTTGGTGGACTAACGAGCAAAAAGCTATCTATAAAGATGTTAGAGAATTTGTAGAAGAAAATTATGAAGAAGCAGAAGAATACTTTTGGAATACTAAATTCCCTTGGCCATTGGTCAAAAAAGTAGCGGAAAAAGGATATTTTGGAGTGGGCGTTCCGAAAGAATTTGGGGGGTTAGAATTAGGAGCAACAGGAAGTTGTATTGTAGCTGCACAACTTGGGAGATTGTACGCCGTAGGTCACGTATTTACCGTAAGCATGTTAGCGGGCCTGGAACAAATTTTAAGATTTGGAACAGATGAGCAAAAACAAGCTTGGCTTCCTAAAATCGCAAGCGGGGAAGAATTAGGTGCTCTTTGTATTACTGAACCTTTTGCAGGTTCTGATGCCGCTAATGTTTTTACTTCTGCGATCAAAGAAGGAGACGATTGGGTTCTAAATGGTAAAAAGAGATTCATAACAGGAGCAGGAGTGTCTGATAGGTATTTCATATACGCAAAAACGAGCGATGATAAGGCTCTTCGAAAGCAGTATGGTCATATAACCGCTTTCATGGTAGAAAAGGGTAGACCAGGATTTAGTTTAGAAAAGATTAATCCATTGATTGGCTTTGATAACGTTCCAAACGGATATATCGATTTCGACCATGTCAGAATCCCTGATTCTAATCGCATTGGTGCTGTTGGTAATGGCTGGAATGTAATGATGGCAGGCTTAAACTTCGAGCGTTTAATTGGAGCAGCAGTTTTCAGTGGACAATTTGAAGATGTCATAAATTTATTGTTTCATTTCACAAAGAGACGTGTTCAATTTAACAGAACTACTAATCAGTTCCCAGGAGTACAAGATGGAATCGCTGAAATTATAACTAAAGCTAAAGTTTCAAGATTGTATTCTTATCACTGTGCTAAATTGTTGGACGACGGAAAGGAACCGATGGTGGAAGCGTCTATCGCCAAAATGATTAATACAGAATATGCTAGAGATATTGGCCTTAAAGCAATCCAAATTTTAGGAGGAGATGGTCTTACGAAATTTTTACCAGCTGAAAGACTTTTACGCGAAGCTAAAATCGGAGAAATTGTAGCTGGTACGAACGAAGTACAAAAGATGATAATTTATCGCTTTAGTGCTATGCTTCCTTTCTATAACACATCTATGAGGTTGAGATGGAATGACGATGTTAATGCACCTATAATTTCAAAGAAAGAATCAAAGTTCAAAGGGTTTTCTATTACGGATGAAAATGTGTTAAAAGTTATTGCTCACGATTATAAAGTTAATCCAGGTTTATACATGACTCCTGACGATGTACGAGAGGACATAGGAGGTAGTAGATCTGATCTACGCAAGATCTTTGAGGAATTAGAAACGCAAGGGCTAATCGTAACTCATCGAGATCGTGCGGGGAAAATCGTTTTAGTTAAAGCTACCTACACGGGGTTACAAAATGCTTTTCCAAAAGTTTATTATCAGTGGTTTCCAGATTGGTATAACAACGCGGATAAATTTTAGAATTATCCCTTTTTTTCTTTTATATTTCAAGCCTCAATTTCGAAGTCTTTAATTACTTCAATCTTGTTATTAGCATCGATAGTTACCGCGAGTAATTTAATTTCTTCGTTGTCTTCAAATTCAGGATCTAACATCACGAAATAAAAAGTGCTTCCTTTCGTATCGTATCCCATCTCTAGCTCACCGCATTCTTCCGGAAGGATCTCCAAGACCTCGTCCGGTGCGTGCTTTCTCAATATTTCATATATCGCATTTTCGATTTTTGACTGTTCTTTTCGTATTTCTTTAATCTTCGAAAAATCAAATTGACCCATTGATTCACCAGTTTTCATGTTAAGCTCGTTCCATTCCTTAAAGAGTTCAGTTAAGTTTGACATAATAAGTCTATTACTCAGAGATAAATTAAATGTTTTTATTATCCTAAAAATAAAAAAGAACGGTTTTGAATTAGAAAATTAGAACAAACTCATTGCCGAACTATCCATATAATGAGAGCAAAGAAACCTAAAAAAGCCGCGACGAAACCTATTGGTAAAATTGCCATCCACGGAGAAAAAGAACTAGAAGTGGTTTTTTTTACTTGTCTTTGTTCCAGTCGCGCTATCTTTTGTTCCAATTCATCTATTCTAGCATCTTTATCACTAGATTCAGTATTATTGTCGAAGCTAAATCCACAAAAAGAGCAAAAGTTTTCAGCTGATTCTATTTTAGCTCCACAATTTTGGCAATAAAACATAGTTCTCAAAGAACAATCTTTTAAAAATTAATAGAATATTATATTTATTAATCTTTACAAGAACACGAAGGTTTTATTTGAAAATGGTGAAATTTAATCTTGGTATAAAAATTGCACCGTTTACCCACACGTACTCTATCGTTGCAAGAGATGATAAAACAGGCGAAATGGGTGTCGGTGTACAAAGTCATTATTTTTCAGTAGGAAGTATTGTATCGTGGGGAGAATCTGGAGTAGGAGTAGTTGCTACCCAATCGCTTGTTAATGCTTCGTTTGGATTGCGCGGACTTGAACTCCTAAAAAAAGGAAAGTCGCCACGAGAAGCCCTAGACATTTTAATAGCCGCCGATGAAGGAAGGGATGTAAGGCAAGTAGCTATATTGGACGCTCAAGGAAGAGTCGCAACCCACACAGGATCCAAATGTATTATACACGCAGGACATATCGAAGGAAACAATTACTCCGTCCAAGCAAACATGATGCTTACCGATAAAGTTTGGTCTACGATGTCTAAAACTTTCGAATCACTCAAACACCTTCCTTTACCCGAACGAATTGTTGAAACTTTAGCGTCAGCTGAAACAACCGGAGGAGATATTAGGGGGAAACAGTCAGCAGCACTTTTACTAGTCGGTGGTAAGGAGGCTGAAAACAAGTGGGAAGACAAACTCATCGATTTAAGAGTCGAAGATCACGAAAATCCAGTAGAAGAACTCTCTCGGGTCTTAAAACTTTACAGAGCTTATAAGCACATGGACGAAGGAGATTTAGCAATGGAACATAGCGATATGGAGACTGCACTCAATGAATACGACTCTGCTCTTAATATGTTCCCTAAGAACCTTGAAATGAAGTTTTGGACAGCCGTCACTCTCATAAATAATCAAGAAACCACAAGAGCATTAGAATTATTTAAAGAGGTTTTTGATAGCGATAACAATTGGCGTTTATTAGCGGAAAGGCTACCTAAGAGCGATTTGTTAAACATTTCAAAAGAGGATCTAAAATTAATCCTCTCTTTATAGTTTTTAGTCTTTTTTTTTTAATTTTGAAATTGATTGACATAATCTTTCTTGTCAATTAAAAAATATAGAACCTTCTCATCAGCATCTTTTCGGACAATATCACCCATATATTTCAATCCAGATCTCTCCGCTACCTTCCAGCCTTTGCTGTTTCCTTGTTCTATATAGGCTACTATTTTGGTGAACTTATAGTTAGTAAAAACATACGCAAGAACTTTTTTCATAACTTCAATAGCGTATCCATTTCCTGTATATTGGGGCAAAAGTTCGTAATAACACTCTATTTGTTCTTTTTCTTCTAAGGTCTGTAATATAATGAAACCTATAATTTGGTCACTTACTCGTAATTGTAATGATAAATAAACCTTATCACTCTTTTCATCATTATAATTGATTTGAAGGCTTGGTTTAAGGACACCACTGTTCAGATTAGGAACCAGATAATCAATGTCTTCTTGAGTAAATTGGTGAATGAATAACCTTTTTGTCTCTAATGGTTCTGCAAGTTTAATTGACAAAAGAACTATAACATATAATTATTTTTCATAAATCGTTTAAGTTAAGAAAAGTAAAGAAAAAAAATAAATAAAATTAATTAATCAATAATTTTAAGCTTTTGACTAGCTGTTGCGGTCTTATTCCATAGAGAAATGCCGAATGAAGCGTTTCTACTTCGTTTTCAATAGTATCACGTTTTTTGTAATCGCTTGTGATCTCTCTTAATTTAGAATTAGTAACTTCTTTAGAATTGCTCAATTTGGAAAAATGTCCTCCATACGCGCAAAATATGTTATGCATTAGCTCGATATCTCTATCAGTGAACGATTTTGAGCATTTTTTACAGATTACACCAAATGAACTTCCCATTTTTTTTATCGTAATTTCTGGATTTGCATTTTTATGACAGATTCTACATTTCACAAAGCTTAAACTCTTCTTCTTTTCTATAAGCTCAGGAGCAAAGCTTAAACTTTTCTCCTCTTCTATATGCTCAGGAGTTATCATGGATTAAAGATCAATTCGTTCTATTTAAAGAAAAATTCGTAAAACTCGTTTAGATGAGGCTCTGGAGTTCATCTAATTTTTTTAACAACCAATTTTTAAATTCTTGGAAATTCTCAATTGGAGGTATTGCTTCTACAATTCTTTCTGAAGTCGTATTATTTATCTCTATAATATCTTCAATTGGTTCTTTTATGGGTTGAGCTTCCTGGATTACGTGGAATTTCTGTACTGGGGTAATTTTTAATTTATCAAAAATAATCTGGAAGTCTAAACGATCGTTTTCGTCTAACTGAGAATTTGTACATAACTTTTGAATCCAATTTGTGATAAAATCTTGTGGAATTCCTTTTGCCCAATGGCGATTTCTTAGATAATTATACAATTTTTTAGGATAATAGAGCTGATCTATCTCTAAATTGGCAGGATTAACTTTATCGAATCGATAATCGTGAAGCAATTGAATGAATTTTTTTCCTATTTTACGATTCGTTTTTAAAATAAATTCGTACTCGCAAGAGAAATCCTTTAACGAGGCGAGACTCTTTTTCTTCAATATAGTTTTTGGTCTCGTGAATTTTGAAATTTCTACTTTGAAATATTGTTGAGTAAAAGATAAAATTTTATCCCAATACACTTGATCATAGTCGCTCAAAAGCGTTGGGAGGTTATCTGAATTAGTGTTCGCGTTTACATCAGAATAAATTTTAGTTGCTGTGCTTTTTATTTTAAGAATTTCGTCCAATAGAACTTCTTCATTTTGAGATGTTTGAATAAGGTGTTCTTCAAAGGAAAGATTCTCTCTCTCAGGTTGATAATTGAGAAAAGAATTGCTTTTTTTGTTATAGAAAATAAATTTATTCCCGTTCGCTAGATGTTCCACATTATCAGAAGCGTTTATTATGCAGCGGATATTTGGAGATTCCAACAATTTCTCAATATCTTCCATGTTTACGTTCAAAAGATAATAAAGGGTTGGTTGTTGTGAATACGAGTTATTTATCTCAAACTCAACAATATCGTGAAGATTTTCTAAACCAGTAGAATCGATATCGATCAGATCGTGTCCAACAGTAAAACAATCTAAGGAGTGAATATGTTTTACATCAACGTACGGATATATTACTAGGTTCTTTTGGGTAAAGAATAGTATATTTAAAAACGCGGGGGTAATAAAGTCGTATCCAGTGTCCATAGTATTCTCATATCTTTTAATTTACTCTTTAAAATAATTGAAAATTATTTGCATCATTAAATCTTCAAAACACAATCGAACGGAATCTCCTTCCAACGCCACCGTTGGATACACAACAAGCGTATTATCAGCATATACTTCTGCTTGAGGTAATCCTAGCTCTTTTTTAAAATCTTTAAGAGAAATAGCAGTTTCTATATCTCTCTTATTGAGTTGAATTACATAGGGAATGTTTTTATCTTGGGTAAAACTTATTAATTCTCGAAAACTACGCTTATTTTGCTCCATCTTTTCAGGATCTGAATCGGCGACAAATACAACTCCATCAGCTCCATCAAGCACGTATTCTCTAGTAGATAAAAAACGCTCTTGTCCTGTTGCCGTTACGATTTGAGTAATGATGTTAAATTTTATATCTTTAAGGTTCAAGTAAAAAGATAAGCGAATTGAGTCTTGCCATAAAGTTCGACCATCAGTTGTTTCGATAGAGTAACCCGAATTTAATTTCACACCGTCAAATTTCTCTCTAAGACGAAAGTAATTGGTCGTTTTACCCGATTCACCCGGACCCCAGTAGACAATCTTGAACTGTAACACCTCTTTTAAAATACTTGTGCTAGATTCACCACTTATTGCTACTTTATCTTTTTTCTTATCTTTCGAATCAACTATCACGCTTTTATCAACCTCGAATGAAATTTACGTAGATTCAAACACTCTTTTTTTGAGGTCTTTGAGGTGTTCCTTAAGTTCTTGTTCGCTCATCTGTAACTTGTTCATAACCACTTGACTTTTGGTTATTTCCTGCTTTAGCTTAATCGAAAACTTTCTCATTTGGAGAATTAAGACCCCAATATTAACCATGTTATCCACTAAGAGAACAACTAAAATCTCCCTTTTTCCTTTTTTAGTAAGAGCGATATCACCGATCGATTTGACATAGAGCTGTAGATCCTTGTAGATTAAAGTAGCTCGGACTAGAGAGTCAGTATCGAAAAAATCTTGGGCTTGACGAGCGACTCCATATAAAGCCGCACCTATCGAGCTTAAGTCCCAGTAATTCAGTTTACGATCAAACCGGGAATCTACCGCAATGATTTTAGCATCTTGGTCGATTGCGATAAGACCGTATATATATCCTTTCCGGGTTAGCATTCCGTAATTATAGCGAATATCATCCAAAACATTAGAAACTTGATTCTCATACAGTGCTTTAGGAACGAACATTTTATCATCAGTGAATTTTAATTTGAGATGCTATAGCTTCTGGACTATTTAAAGAAAAAATTTGTGATTACACTTTGAAAATATAATAATCTAAGAATAGCATAAATAAGGCTATAGAAGTTAGCAAAAACCATTCTATGAGAGGGATTGTGATGGCACAATAGAGGATGAACAATAAAATAGGAACTACAAGTCCTAGCTTACCTAAATTCTTTAATTTACACTTATGAGATAAGACAATGTTCAAGCTAAAGAAAAAGATAGAAATGATAAATCCACCAAATGATAAAAAGGCGATAATCCCATGATAAATCTGTCCTGGACCAGCACGATCTAAACTAAATACACCTAATAAAACATAACTTACATTCCCAACAATTCCAGAGGCTACCCCGATTTCTAAGAAGAGAAGAGAATGTTTTGAATGTTTGTATTGAATACGAAGTTTTTTTCTAACAAAATAATTCGTTGGAAGGCTTATCAATCCACCAAACACGCAGGTAAGATCGTGAAAATACGGAAAAGGTATAACTTTTTTGCTCCCTAAATC
>JAHQWP010000105.1 GCA_029856235.1 Promethearchaeia archaeon | reverse complement strand
TAACAAAAGAACAAATTATTTTACCTTTATGAATAGTCTTCTTCTTACATGTAACTACACCTTTTTCAACGAGGTCAACAATTCCATCTGAAAAAACTTCGCTATGCACTCCTAAATCTTTTTTATCTTCTAATTCAGCTATGACAGCGTTGGGAATTTTTCCAATCCCCATCTGTATCGTTGATTCGTCTTCTATAAGGGATGCGACATACTTTCCTATTTTTGTAGTAGTCTCATCTGGAGGATCGTAAGTAAACTCAATAATATCATGATCTGATACAACAAAAGCGTCTATATCATCCATGTGAATGAATGAGTCACCCAAAGTGCGCGGCATTTTATGGTTTATTTCAGCGATTACAAAATCAGCCGACTCTGCTAGAGGCTTAGCTATATCTACATTAATACCATAACTACAAAACCCAAAATCATCGGGAGGACTTACTTGAATTAAAGCGGTCTTTAAGTGCATTTGTCCCCGTTCAAAAAATTTTGGAATGTCTGAAAGTAACATTGGAGTATAATCTGCTAATCCCCTTTTCACAGCGTCTCGTAGATTTTCACTAATGAAAAACACATTATGTCGAAATAAATCTTCTTTACCTCCCGCAGTTTTATAATAATCGAGATCAGACAGAGTGATAAAATGTATCATCTCTACATCCGGAAGTTGAGGACCGAGTTCAATAAGTTTAGAAGTAAGATTTATTGGCTCAGAACACCCCGAATCAATAAAAACACGGTCACCAGGTTTAATATATCTCTTGATAGCATCTTCTACATTTACATGTTTCTTTTTATATTTTTCAATGTTCCTCAAATAGTATGACATACTTTCTACCACTTTTTATAGATGTTGCTAATTAGTTGCTATTCATCATTTTTTTTACTTTCTCGACAATCTTAGGAAGTACATCTCCAATCAGATCAAAAAACCTTAAATCAACCTCATCATCGTATGGAGTTTCACCCTGATTTAAAATTATTAATTTTGCACCATTCCTCCAAGCATACCCTGGCATGTTTGCAGCAGGGGTTACAACTAGAGAAGAACCAATTACAAAAAAAACATCAGAATTCTGTGATCTTCTCGCAGATTCTTCAAGTTCGTCATAAGGTAAAGGATCGCCAAAATTAACGATGCTTGAAATGAGTCTTCCTCCACAATCTGAACAATTTGGTTGATCTTTGCGAATTTTTCCAGTTCTATATCCTTGACCAAATACTTTTTTATCCCAACCAGCTTCTTCAAATGTTAATTTCTTTCCACAATCTAAACACTTCATAAAGTATAGATTACCGTGTAATTCAGCTAATTTGTCAAAAGGGATTCCAGATTTTGCGTGAAGTCCATCTACATTTTGTGAAATAAGGTAATCTAATTTACCCAACTTTAATAATTCTAAAATTTCGTAATGTCCTTGATTTGGGCTAACTTGATCCCATGGTGGGCTTTTTGGCGGAGGGAGCCCAGCGTCACGGCGAGTCCAGACACCATCAGGGCCTCTGTAGTCCGGTAATCCACTATCTGTTGAAAGTCCTGCACCTGTGAACACGACAAGACGATTGGACTCGAAAATCCATTTTGCTGCTAGTTCAATTTTTTCTTCTAATTCCATATAATTAAGATAGATTTCTGAAAATAAAAAGGTAATTTATTTGAGTTCTATTATTCGCTCTTCCGTACTAAGTCAATCTTTTGACACAAGTATCTAAATTAAGCACCTACTTTATAAAGGTTTAATCTAATTCTTCTATAGAATATAAATTTTTCACCTATCTTTATATTCTTGTTGGTTGAAGTATTAATAGGATTAATTAGGTTGGATAAATTTTGACATATGCCTTAAATTTTAATAAAGAAGAACTTTCAAGCATACAAATTGATTACGCTAAAATAAATTTTAAGCCTGAACAACTATCTTTAATAAAAACAATATCAAAACTCATTTGCGAACAAATCTCAATACCATATTTAGCAATGAGAAGCACAGCATGGTTCGCTTTAATTGAATGGCAAAAAAGAGAGAATAAAATGATTTCAGAAATTCCGAGTATGAGTATGGCCAAGAAACTAAAAGCTACTAAGCAAATTTTTAATATCGGGAAAGAAAGATTGAAAAGCATGCTCGATTATCCAAAAGAGCAGAGCGAAATGTTGTTGGATATCTGTTTTGAAAGAGCCTTTAAATACTATTTAGAGCATCTCAATAGAATTCGGAAATAATAGTTATGATTTATTTAAGTAAGTAATTCTTTTAATTTCTAAAGATTCTATTAGAGCTTTAAGATTCTCCTCTAAGTTGAAAAAATTTATCATTTTATAAGGACTTTCGATATCATTCAGTCTTGAAATGTGGTGAGAATCGCATCCAATCGACACTTTAATACCCCTTTCTTTCAATTTGTTATAAAAGATCTCATACTTCGGAGAGTAAAATTGTGGATAGCTTGAATTAAACTCTATGATAACATCGTATTCCTTTAAAAATTCTAATAAAACATCTAAACCTCGCGTAATAAAAAATGAAGGATCGAAATGAGCAAGTCCTATTAGAGGAAAATCAGCTCTATTCTTCTTCCAAAGATCTAGAATCTTCTTGACGAACGCTATTCCCTCAAAGCTTTCGAGGTATTCAAATAGAATCAGATCATACTTATGTGGTACAATATTGCTAACTATAAATTTCTCAGAACTACCTAAATCGATCTCTATTCCCCTAAAAAGGGTCAAATTTTTATTTTCATTAACAAGATAATCTTTAAACTTAGATAGTTCTCCTAAATATCTTTTAATTTTATCAATGTTATTAAGGTTAGGGATATGATCAGCTTTCCAAGAATTTGTAAAATGATCTGTGATACAAATATAATCTAAATCTGTCTTCAATCCCGATTTTACAATTTGTTCTATGGAATTTCTTCCATCTGAATATGTTGAGTGAATGTGTAAATTTAATTTAGGAAATTCTATTTCCATAATATAATCTCTTAAATTTTTTGCAGAAAATTTATTTCAAGCTTATCAAATCCCTAGAGATTTTATTTCTTTATTGCGATACCAAGATAAAATTCCAAAAATGAAGACTATAGCTCCAAATATGAAAAGAATTGAAGTAAAAAGAGTTGTTCCCGCGGAACTTGGAATGTTTGCAATAGATATACCGCTGTTAATAATTATATCCTGTATCGAGACCGTTCCATTTACGAACAGAAACACAATACCAAAAATAACTACTCCCGAGATAAGTTGCAGAACAGTTATTATTAGATTTAAAATATGAATTAATTCAGATCTTTTCTTTCCTAAATCTATGATCTGAGCATTCCCAATATTAATTGCTACTCTTTCTTTATCAATAAACTTAACCATATAATACGCTAACTCTCTCAAGGGGAGTAAATCAAGAATCACAGTTATTACGATAATCACACACAAAACAATTAAGACTCTATTAATTATTATTATATCAGGGTTGACAATTGAAAAATTATTAATCATCCATATAGAAAGTCCTAAAATGATAGAAAAGAAAAATTTAATCCCAGTTAGGGTCAAATTTTTAGAAGGGATATCAGTCATTACCAATAGTTGATATGTAAAACCAATTACTAATATTATCAGTCCTAAAACTAACGCTTGGATTGAAATAAAAATACCGAGTATCACAGCAAAAGCTAAAAAACAGATAAAAATAAAAATAGGCAATATTGGATAAAAAGGTGCCTTAAACGGTCTATCTAACTCTTTTCTCTTACGTCTTAATTTTACTGCAGCATAATTTACAAAAGCTAGGGCAAAAAAGTAGATGAAATTAGTGATCTGAGCAGTCAATCCAATACCTGCGAATACCGTAAATAGAAGGATTATTACTACAGTAATTATTAAACCTAATCTTGGTAAATCGGATTTTGATTTAGTTTCTCGAATTTTTTCGGGTATAAATTTATCTCTTGCTAAAGCTGTAATGATACTAACAGCTGAACCAAGTGATGCATTAATAGCAATCAATGTCGAAATGATGGCAGCAAAAACCATAATATAAAAACCAAATGGTCCAATAACACTTTCAAACACAATAGCTAATAATACAGAGGTTTCATTTAAATCGGCTGGGTTTATTCCTATGGATATTAAAACAACAAAAGTAATTGATAAGTATATGAGTAGTGTTATAATTATCGCATATATATTCGTTTTAGGGATATTTTTTGAAGGATTTTTTAACTCAGGATTTAAGAAGGCTATATTTGAAGTTATCGAAGTAAAAAAAATAAACAGTAATAAAAATCCTGGTATAACTCCCTCAAATTTAAATGGAGGAAGAATAAAAGTAGGGTTTGTGAGTGGTGATATTAACAACCCAGAAATAATAAAGAACCCAAACAAGCCAATTAATATTAAGGTTAAGAGTAACAATGCTTTGGTAGCTATTTTTTTTTTCCTAAAAATAATAATGCTTGTTAATAGTATCGGCAAGATTGATACCAATGTTACTACTATATCTGGAATTGGTAAGTTTAATTTAGTAAAAACTTCGTTAAACACATAGGCAAATGTTTGTGCAGAAAATGAGCACGTTGCGATATTCGCAATCCATAAGAAGAACCCAATTATGAATGCTAAGAATCCACCAATTCCTTCTTTGCCAAAATTGTAAGCGCCTCCTGCTATTGGAAGACTTGTAGAGAGTTCAGCATAATTTAATCCCGTAAAAAAAATCAATATGCCTCCTAAAAGGAGACTTAAAATTAAAGCCGATCCAGCAAGATTAATACCTAATCCTAACAAGACGAATATAGAACCACCTATTCCACATCCAACACCATATATTATCCCTTGAGATAATTTCAATGTTCTTGCTTGTAGGATTTCTTTGGGTTTTATCTCATTCAAGTTTAATCTTTCTGTATTATTATTTTCTTGTTATGTTATCGTAAGATCAATACTCTACTCATTTAAGATTTTTCAAGATGAAATAGTCCACTAACCACAGAGGAAACTCCCGCAATTATAAGGATAATAAAAAGTAAGATTTCCATTTCGCTGAAATCTAATATTTTAGCGAAACCGAGAATTACAAAGATTATTATAAGTATTCCGATACCAATAAGGATACCACCGAAAAATTTTGATAATCTATAAACTAACGAGAGAAATTCTAATCTGTGAATTCTACTTTCTTTATCTCGAATTTCTCCTTCTTGAGTTTCAAGTTCTAACTTTAATTTCTGAAGAAGAGTTTTTGCATCATTGGTACTCTGATCAATAACTTCTTTAGATTTGACCAATTTGTCGTGTTCCTTATTCATATAATCTAATTTTTCTGTAATAGAGTTTAACCGCTCTTCTCTTTCAGCATATTCAAGATTTGTTGTTTCAATATCTTTTTTTATATCTACTAGTCTTGTTTCATTAGCTTTGATTAAACTCTCTTGACTTGATATTTGTTCAAGAATAGATTTATTATCGTCATTAAGTTGTTGTATTCGTGATTCGACTTCGATCAATTGCTCTTGCTTTTCTGTTAGTTGAATTTTATATTTCGCAATAAGTTCTTCATATGTTTCTCTTTGTTTTTCCATTTCAGGAAAACCATCTTTGTAATCCTCGATATTTTGTTCGATAATTTTGATCCGAGTCTCATTTTTCTCAATCTGCTCAGCTAATAACTTTTTTTCTTCCTCTTTAGCTTCTATTTCATTATCAGTATGCTCTAATTCAAATTTGTTTTTACCTATTGAAACCTTAAGTGTTTCATTTTCAGCTGTTAGACTTTTTATCTTTTTTTCTAAAGCCTCGGCAGTTTCTCTTTGTTTTTCAAGCAAATTCTCTTTTTCTTGTATTTCATGATTTAATTTTGTAAGGCGATTACGGAATTCTTCTTGATTAGCAACTTTTTCTTTTACACTATCAGTTAGAACAATTAAATCTACTTGTCTCGTTTCAAAAGTATTAACTAATTGCTCATTGTTTTTTAATAATTCCTTATATTCAACTTCTAAATTTTCTTTACTTTCCTTAATTATTTCAAACCGTTCTTCTAAATTTTGCATATCTTCATTTTTATGATTATATCTTTCCTCAAGCACCTTGATTGTCTCTTCGATCGCAGTCAAGTATTCCTCTTTATCTTCAACTTTACTTTGAATTGAATCTAGCTTCTCTTGAGCATCACGCATTTCTTCACTGGGTTTATCGCTTTTCCTTTCTTTTTTATCTGGTTCAGTGTCACCATTTTTTATTGTTCCAGAAATATCTTCAATACTATTTTCAAAAGTTCTAAGTTTCTTATCTATCAAATCTCTCGAATTTTTAGCTTTCGATAAGTATTCTTTATCTACTTTTTCAACTTCTTTTTCAGATTTATCTTCCGTTTTTTCCGTTTCTTCTTTGATCTCGTCGGTCATAGCATTTAATAAAAGGAGAATTTGGAATTTATAATTTAATATTTATTTAAATACAAAAAATATATTTTATTTTGCTCAACCATATGTTGGCACAAATAAACATTCATTTTCTACATCAAAACTAACTTCTTTATAAAATATACTCAACACAAATATTTAAACTTTTGACATGTTTTTATTTCAACGGTTTTTCGTTGCTATATCAATCAATAAATTTATATAAGAGTATCTATAGAAAGATTAAAAAAAAAAAATTTCAACAGCTTAGATTTCGGCGTAAATAAACCCAACCGTTAAAAAGCTTACAAATTAGCATTAAAATTAAGAATCTAAGAATTTTATTAAATTATTAATTCATTCTATTCTGATCCTGAGTAACTATATTTGAAAATATTGGGATCATACTGAACAGCTTTCTTTGATTAATCTGATCTTAATATTAATGAAAAAAGTTCTAGGACCAAAAGTTACTAAAGCATAATAATTCTCACGGCTCCCAACTTCTAATTTTCTATCAACAATAGGTAAGATTAATTGACGATTTCCATAACTACTTGCCAATTCATGATCGTAGTGGTTAAAATCGGCACGGTTTTCAAGTGCTCTTACCGTATGTAGAAATTGGGAACTATCCTTAGAGGAAATTTCAGCGAGCATATAATGTAAATCAAGATAATTACCAAACTCGTGCTCATTCATAATCAAGCTTACGGTAGTATGATATGGTTTAATAACTAATTCCCCATTTTTTAAAATTGGATTTACTTCTAAGCTTAAGTTTAACACTCTCTCAATTAAATTTGTAATATACAGTAATTGGGTTATAGCATAACTCCTCAACTTAACTTTATATGTTATAATTAATTCGTTATTATTTTCAACTCTACTAATTTCATTGATTTCTTTCACAGAATTAAACATCGCAGGATCGTTACTAGGTAAGAAATTTGTTGGATTTAATCTATTGAGGTTTCTATATCCCCAACTTCTTAAGATATTTTTTTGTGAGAAATATAAAGTTTCCGTAGCTTCCAAAAATCCTCTTACCATTTGGGATATTTCCAAGGTTGGAGTAGCACTACCAAATGTAATTCTGTGCCATGAATTTTGTAAAAACCCTTGTATTGAAAACATCTGTGAGAAGGCATTAGTAGGCGTCATACCACCAAAATTTCTTGGATCGATTTCAATCCACACGTTATTATATAGTTTTAGAAGCTGATAATATAAATTAAAATCTCCGGAGATATCTAAACCGCTCAAAATTGTAACAATATCCGAATGTCTTGATAAAAATGATTTAATTTTATCATATGTGGTGTATTCCGTGTAATTTTCTGGGAGATTAGAATTTCCAATATCAATTTTGAGGAAATAATCGTTTTCCTTACAAAAATTAATTAAATCATTGAAATTATTGTTTTCTTCATCAGTTATATCTAATTTTAAAAAAGAGGGATAAATTACTACTCCAACAACCGGAATTTGATTTTGGATCGATTTTATTATGGGTATGGCGCTATTGCTAAGATCAAAAGATAGTGTTGCTTTAAATAAATTAGGTTCCTTTTTTACAATAGTGATGACATCCTCATTAGTTATCCCGTAATCCCTATGTAAATCCATTGCCTGGATCAATCCATACTTGATATTTGAGGTAAAAAGTTCTATTTTTTCATCTTCTACACTAATTTTTCTACAATAAAAATATTTTTTTCCTTCGTTATTTTGAAGCTTTAAAAGAGTTGCTAAAGCATTAGAAGGTTCAACATCGTTAAATATCGGCCAAATTAAGGAATCTATTTTACCATATATAAAAGCATTTGCGTAATTTGCCCCAAATATAGAACTAAAGTCTGGTTGATATAATCTTTCCATAGTATTTTCCTCTTTTTACAATTCGAACTATGAATTTAAAGCACTTTAAATAAAATATTTTAATGTAGGAAACCAAATAATAATTATTAAGTTAATTCCTCTAATTTTTTAATTTTGCTTGTATGATTGATTTAAAACTCGGAAACTATCCTATAATTATTGCTCCTAACATTGGTAATCCTATTTTATTAAATTTAAGAGATTATCAAGATCCATCTCAATTTCCCATAAAGAACTTGTCTTTTAGGGCTCTAGTAGTCGCTACTAAATCTCATTCAGCTCAAAAAATTTTAGAAAACTTTCATCAAAATTTGTTCATACAACCAATATTAAAAGATAGTGGTGATTTTTCCAAGCGACGAGGAGATTTAATAGACTTAAATCTTGTCGAAATCGAAAAGATCGAAAAATTAGATTTTAGAGACCAACCCGTTTTAGAGGAAGAGAATTGTATAGTATGGGATATAAATAACTGCGTTTTTCAATTTAATGATGTTTTTGGGAAAAGAGAACACCTTTATAGAGTAAAATTAGAAATACGCGAAATTTTAACGATAGAAAAATTATTAAAAAGTTCTAACAGAGATGTTCTCTTGTTTGATATCGTTCATGATATCCCCAACTTAAGCGAAAATAAGGTAAACTATCATAGCATTGCAATATTTGATAAAGATTGGAAAGATTTCAGCTTCATTCATGCTTCAGATTTTCACATTGCGAGGAGAAACGACTTTATAATACACTACTTAAGGGAGCATGTGAGATCCAAGTTAAAAAGATTTAGTACTAAAGATAAAAAATTATCTAAAATTGATAAATTTATTTTAACACGAGATTTTGAGTTTAAAGAAGAATTCCAAAAAGAAAGAATCGAGGAACTAAGATGGGCTAAATATAACTTCAATTATACTTTGAGAAAATTAATAGAATTTGCAAATAATAGTGTTTCAGAAAGGAATCTTGATTTCATGATGATGACGGGGGATTTAATTGACTATCTAAACATAGCAAGAGGAAATTACCAATATAAGAATAATTTTCGCGTTTTTTTAGATATTTTACTTGGTTTGAATAGAGGATTAGAAAAACCTCCTTATTTGGGATCTGATGATGAATTCGTTAATAAACGAGAGGTTATGGTTCCAATCTTCACTACAATTGGGAATCACGACTATCGTAAAGAACATTATGGAATGAGATTTGGTCAACTTCATAAGATATTCGGGATGACACATTCAGATGTAAAGGGTTATTATGATATTAAATTCTTTAATTATTTTACATCCCTTAGGTCTGATGATAAATACTTGAAAGACTATTTCAGGTATATTAACCCGAATCTCAACTTTAACCTAAAAATAGGAAATATTTATAATTTTATATTCCTTGATACGGGACAAGATTCATTAGCAGATATGCATGACTTTTTAAAAGGTGGACCGAGTACAAAAGGAATTAAAGAGTATCAGGTTGATTTATTACGTGCATATATCAGAATCGCACATAACCAGAAAGTTATTGTAGTTATGCACACACCTCCAATTTCTCCTAATCTTAGTAGTGCTAAGATAAGAAAATACAAAAAAATGTTGAATATTAAGAATAGACCACTAAAATGGTCAGATTTCTACGAAAGAAATTTAAGGAGATATGATGGGACTGGAAGATTAGACAAGATTTTAAATCTAAAATATCAAACTATAATGTATAATTGGTCTACGCTTTTGAGAATTTTTACAGGCTCAGATAAGATCATTAGGAGGAAAGTAGATATAGTAATGTGTGGACATACCCACACTATAAAAGAATATCGCCTAAAAGAAGCGAAAAAAACGGATCGAATAAACTTTGGTTTCTGGTTTTTCCCTATATTTATAGAAGTACCCTGTGAAGTTTACGCTTCGCGATATAGAGATAAATTTAAGGAATTTAGGGATCCTTTAGATTTACAAGTATGGTTCGATGTAAACAAACCATTTGTTTTTCAAACACAAGCTGTTGGGCCACTTTCTGCAAAATCCAAATTTAAACCACCCGGTTTTAGATTTTACACCATAAAAGATAATCAAATGATTAGTGCTAAAGTATTTTCGTTACATTTAAAATGAGTTTAAGTGCTTTCCATTAATTTCAATACTTCTTCATACGTATTATTGGTCATTGGTCCAAAATGTTTTACTTTTAAGGCTCCAACAGCGTTAGCGAATCGACCTATCTTCTCAAATTCCCATCCTGCTAAATATCCTATTATAAACGCACCATCAAAGGAATCTCCTGCTCCAGTAGGATCAATTTCTTTTACTTTAAAACCTTGAATCTTTATTTCATTCGTTTTCTCTGAAGAGTATATAGTACAACCATCTTTTCCTTGTTTTAAAACCACGATTTTGGGACCTATTTCAACCAATTTTTTACAAGCTTTTTCAACGTTTTTAATACCAGCTAACATTTCTGCTTCTTCTCCACTGGGGAATAAAATTGTTGTCCTTTCTAACACTGGCTTAGATATTTCAATAATTGTTTTTAAATCTAGCATTTCTGGTCTTAAATTTGGATCAAAAGAGATTAGTACTTCCGGATTTATTGATTTTGCAATTTCTATTGCTTTATAACACGATTCCCGGGAGCTTTCACTTATTGAAAGAGAACTACCCATAATGTGAAGCGCTTTTATGTTTGAAAAGTAATCCTCATCAATTTCGTTTGGAGAAAGTTCTCCCGCAGCTCCAGCAGCAAAAATAAATTTTCGAGAACCATCTGAATTGTATTGATTAAACGCAATTCCAGTCGGTTTATCTTTGATGCATTTTATTTTTGAAGTATCAATATTATCATTTTTAAATTTATCAATTATAGAATCACCAAACTCATCATTTCCAATCGTACCTATAAAACCTGTAGAGATTTTAAACGGTATCGACATTCGAGCTACAGAATCTATGTAGATTGCGGGTGCGCCGCTAGGAAATGGACCTTTGTATACCCCACCCACTACTCTATGAGGTATATTTTTTTCAATTCTCATTATTTCAACGAGCAATTCGCCTAAGCTAATGATTTCGGGATTCATTTTCAACTTTTAAATTTTTTTTGAACTAAGTAGATTAAAACTAGAATATCAATAAAATTTTTGACTCTTAGGTTTAAACTAGATTTAAAAAACCAATTTTCTTTTAGAAGAACAATACTTTTTTTTAATTCTAATTACAATATTATAATCAATAATTTGAGTGATAAAATATGGTGAGAAAAATTAACAATAGGAAAAAAGTTGAATTAATCGCTGAGGTTTTGGATAGATACGATGATGGTGAATGTCTTTACTGCGGTGGCACACTAAACGGCGATTTAGAAAGTGACGATTTCGATGAAGGGTATTCTGACGATTGGTGTGATAATTGTGCGAAAGAAATTGACCCTCATGATGACTGGGATGAGGCTTGCTTATTGGCAATAGATAAAGTTATTCACGATGAACCTTTCAAAGCTTAGAACCTAAATGATAGAATTTTTTAATTAGAATATTTTTAAATAAAACCCGTCTAAATAGTGATACTCTTTAATGATTATGTCCCATTAATGTAAAAATCACAATCATTATTAATACTCCTGCTAGAATTAATACCAACTGTTTTATTGTTTGTTTTAAACCCCACTTTTGATGCAACTCAGGTGTCAAATCTGATAATGCTATGTACAAGAAACTCGCTGCTGAAATCGCAAGAGCATATGGTACTATAAATGAAATCGATCCTAGTACAAAATAACTAATAATTGCTGCAGGTATAGTAGTTATGCTTGATAAGCTATTATAAATAAACGCTTTTTTCTTTGAAAACCCTCCGTGTAATAGGATTCCAAAATCTCCAGTCTCTTGAGGGATTTCGTGAGCAATTATAGCAATAGCCGCAGCAAATCCTACACTAAAGCCCGTAAGGAAACCGGCAGCTATTACAATTCCATCTATAAAATTATGAAACGCGTCTCCTACTAATACAATAGGTCCAGCAGCAGCGTGAACATCACACTCTTCATCAGTACAATTACGCCAAATGATGAATTTTTCTAAGAAGAAGAAAAAAAGGATACCACCTAGCACATACGGCATTACCATATGAGCTTCTCCCCCAACAGTTTCAACTGCTTCAGGTATTAATCCAAGTAAGGCTGTAGTAAGTAGAGTTCCTGTAGCAAACGAGATTAATGTTGAAACTAACGCCTTCTGAAGTTTTTCTGCTAATAAAATAAAACCAGCTGCTGCTAAAATAGCCCCAATACTCCCTAAAATACTAAATAAAATTATCCATCCAAGAACGGCGAATTCACCACATTTTTACTATTGAATTAGATATTTGATGATTTATTAAAATATAATATTAACATCCTTAATTATTATTCGCAACCCATTTTCATTGAATTTTAAAGATGAGGAAATTTTGTAAATAATTTGATTAACGATTATTCTTCGGATTCAATAGGAATAAAGATCTTATTAAAAACTTGAGGTAAACTATCGATTATATTCTTTCTTGAAGCTGTAACTAATAATATTGAAAATCCAGCAGCAGTTATAAATTGGAAAAAATTGCCAGGCGTTTCAACAAAAGCTATAGCTACTCCAAGACCAAGTATGAATGCTTCATATATAAAATAACCTAAAGGAATGAGAATTCCGCCAAGAATTACTGCTAATATATCACGATAAGAAACTCTTTTAGTACAACCTCTAGGATTTGAAATTAATCCAATCAAGAAGCCTTCAAACCCTTTAATGATAAGCGTAGCAGGCGCATAAATTATATATGGCGAGAAAATATCTGCCAACATCGGACCCACACCACCAGCAACGCCACCAATGATAGGTCCAAATAAGAGTGCCGTGAACATAACTGCAGTATCCCCGATATTAATGTATCCACCAGTAGCAGGAATTGGAATCTGGATCCAATATGTTACCACAAAATTTAGCGCTGCGAAAATAGCTATAATTGAGATCGTTAATGCATTATTTGGTAAAAGATAACCTAAAAAATTCCGATCTTTTACTTCTATTTTGTTCTCCATTATCTAAATCACTTACTGAAATATTATTTATCTAATTTAAAAGTTATCTCTTGATTAATCGTATTACTTTTAGATAACTGATTTTGGGAAATATATATATTAAAAAATTTTTATTACTTCTTCGAGATATTCTTAACTTCATTCTCTAATAGCAATAAATCATCATTTATTTGCTAATAAAAGAATTTACAAATTCCTATTAAAAATCAATAAATCTTAATATTTGCAAAGAATAAATTATTCTTATGTTTATTTGTGTTAATAACTTAATTCAAACTGATTTACTTGTTGAAGAAGTTTTATTCCTTCCAGAGCCACTTCACTTTAAGGTGATAGATTCAAAATTGTTAAAGATTAGCGATAAGTCCTCGATTCTAACAGATTTATCGAAAGAAGATTTATTCGTTGTAGATCACTTCCAGGAACAACTAAGAGCTTTTGGATTCAAAGAAAAATTAAAGGTCAATTTTAATCGAGAATATCCTAAAATCCCAAATTTCAATACCGTTATAGAATTATGTTGTAGTTATTTTCCTAAATTAAACATTAAACATCTTTTAAAAAGTAAATTAGCAATTGAACAAGGATACATCCTAACTTCAAGTGAATCAAGAATATACTTACAGGCAGATTCATTGCAGGGGATATTTTATGGAATTCAAACGCTAATTCAACTTTTAAATTGCAATTCAAGTAAAAAGTTATTACCCTCAATAGCAATTTTAGATTTTCCCCGCTTAGAAATTAGGGGCGTTTCCGATGATATATCGAGGGGACAATCCGCAACAATAGATAACCTTAAGAAATTTATTAAAATACTCAGTCATTTTAAGATAAACCAATATTATTTAGTTTATATGCAGGATATGTTCAAGTTTGAAAACCATCCTGAAATAAGTAATGAAAGGGGTGCGTATTCAAAAGAGGTAATAAGAGAATTATTTAAATATGCTAAGGATCATTTTGTAGAGTTAATACCAATATTTCAAACTGTCGGTCATTGGGAAAATATATTACACAATGAATTATATTGGCAATATGGAGAATTTCCGGGATCGAATAGTTTAAATATTGCTAATGAAGATATTTATCTCCTTTTAGATGATATGATTAAGGATTTAAGTGAAGTTTTTAAATCAGATTATTTCCATATAGCAGCAGACGAAAGTTGGGATGTAGGAAAAGTAGGTTCTAAGGATTACATTGAAAAAATTGGAATCGGTAAAGCATACTTGAAGCATTACAAGAAAGTTTATGAAATCGCGAAAAAATATGGATATAAAAAAATCGTCATATATCACGATATCGTCTGTAAATATGAAGAAGTTCTTGAGGGTTTACCTAAAGATATGATTGTAATGTATTGGAAGTATAATACAAAAGAGAAACACCCACTTATAGAAAGAATAAAAGGAAATAAATTACCGTTCATAGTTAGCCCATCTATAATGGATTACAACCGAATATTTCCGTCACTAGCTCGATCTGAAAAAAACATGACATATCTAATTAAAGACGGTTTTAGAAAAGGAGCTATTGGTGAAATAACTTCTAGTTGGGGAGATTATTACAATAAGGAAATTAGAGAAAATAGATTGTATGGATTCATTTATTCTTCTCAAGTAGGTTGGAACCCTACAAAAGAAGTTAACATAGTAAACTATTGGAAAAGTCTTTTAACTCATGTTTTCGGAATATACGATGATAGATTATTTAAAATAATTAAAATCTTTAGGTCCATAGAAGCTAAAAAACGATTACATACTAGACCTACTTTTTACTATAATCATTTCTTTGCGCATCCTTATAATAAAAGAAGTTCTATATACAAAAAAAATCTAAAAACATCTCAATTCGAATTAGTAATTAAAGAGATGGATGAAATTATCACTATTTGTCAGGAATTAGATTCAACAATATTAAGAAATAAAGAGAATCTTCTAAACCTAGCTTTCGTTGCTAAACACATCAAATTTTATTGTAAAAAGAGAATAAATTCTAAGAAGTTAGTCGATTTTTCTCTTAAGAAGGTAAAAGAGGAGTACAAATTGCAAGTGATTAAGGAAATTGAGTCATTGATAAAGAGTTTGACTTCTCTCCTAAAAGATTACGAATTTTTATGGATGAAGGTCGCAAAAAAAGAAGGTTTTGAACCTGTAAAAACGAAATATCTATGGTTACTCGAATTCTACAATAATAAAGTTGAAGAAATCAAAAATAATGACGAATGGCAAGACCCAAATATACCTAGCGAAACTATTTATCTTGATTCGGATAAAAAACACCAAATCAATACTACATATTATAAAAAATACATAACTATTAGCGAAGAAATCGAATCAGCATATTTACAAGTAGTGGGTGGGACATTTGCAAAGATTTCCGTTAATAATAATCACATCGGGCATGTTATGACTCGTCATTCCTTAAACTATGTAATTTTAAAAAATAATATTAAGATTTTTGACGTTAAGAAACATTTAACAATAGGAGAGAACCTAATTTTTATTGAAAATACGGATTATAGTGGTGGAGTGGGATTGATTAATATATACGGTGAAATTACGCTGAAATCAAGTCAGAAGATTCAAATTAAAACCGACAAAACATGGTTAAGCACGAGAAATCTTGAAAAAGATTGGATAAAAGTTAGAAGTTTTGGAACCCCTCCTAAAATTCTTGGTGGATTATCTTATCCCGATTTTAAAAAGAATAGACATTCATTAGAGAGTGACATGATGACTACATTTAACGCTTTAATTGGTCGTTTTCCAAAAAGATTATATTGGTTTTTAAAGTTAGTTGTGAAATTATTTAACCGTTACGGCATGTTAGAATAAGAATAATATCCAATAGTGAGAGTTTAATTGAAATAAAAAAAAATGAAGAAATTGAATTAATTAAGATGGTTTAGAAATTTGAATAAATCATAAATTTATTCGCTGAACCTAAACTGTATATCTCAAACTTTGCTCCCTTTTTAGTTTCGCAGAACATTTGGATCATTGGAAATAAGTATATTTGCGTAGTAATCTGAGCTTCCTTATCTTTTGAGTAGGTTTTATGGTCGCTACTTGCAGCACTTATTGTTTTTTTAATGTTTTTATTCCAATATCCTAAGGAAGGTTCAGCTTTCGCCTCTAAATCTTTAAATTCAGTGAATCTTATACCTTCAACCTCCTCGATCATTTGGTGAAGGTCTCGCTCGATCTCTTTTTCATATTTCGTTTGTGCGCTACTATGGAGGACTGGGATCCCTGTAACAACAGTTTTAAAAGGAACGGGAAGAATTTGGTATTTGTACATGTTTTTGTGACCTCCACAATCCCGACATTGCTCTCTACTGGTACCAGTTCCATAACAAACGCCGCAGGGATAAGTAAATGGTCTATTCTCTTTCTTTTGATCTTCTCCTGATAATATAGTCACTTTTTCTTCGATCTTTCCAGTTCCTTTGCAAGTTTTGCATTTATCTTCTATATATCCTTTACCGCTACAGTTTTTGCAGGGTATTGTTTTCAGTGTCTCATATGTAGGCTCTAACTCACTACCCTTCCAATTGTCTTTATTTAATTTAGCATTTCCCTTAAATGAATAAAAAGTTTCTCTTGGTACTCGGGGCGCAAGAACTATTTTTTCTTCTGTTCCTTTCGATACCTCACCAACAGTCTTTTTTATAGCGAAATAAATAGCAGCTTCCTTTTGTGTGTCTTTAACATATTCTGCAGCACTCACTGCATCCAGCGAGAAAATTGCCCCTTTAGTTCCAAATTGCTTTTCCATCTTTTTTTTATCTTGTCTTACAGACCTTTCTTTCCACTTCTCGAAAATCTCGTCTAAATTTGGTGTTTTTATACGTACATCCGGAATATTTATCACCCGAATAAAATTTGATAATTTTTTTTTCTATATAACAAAATTATAAAAATATAAAATAGAATAATTTATATAAAGTATATCAAAATAAAAACAAAACAGATTTAATATGTCAGCAGAAGAACATCAAGCAGTAGAATATTTTAAACAATGGATGAGCCCCAATGGTGGAGGTCTTGCCCAATGGATCGAACATTTTTTAAATCAGGGCGATGAGGCTAAACTAAGACAAATTAAAGAAGTATATGATAAAATTAAAGCTGTTTTTGGATTTTAGGTTCTGATTTTTTTATTTCAGCAATAAATGTAAGTTTTTTATAAGCTTAGTGATTTTTCTTTTGATTACCATTTCTAGAGATTATTTTATAGTATTTGATAAAAATTGGGATAATAAAAAAGAATTATCTTTTAATGTAAACTTCTTTTATTTGAAATCCTTCAAGAAAAAAAATCAAACTTATTCTTACATAAAACAGCCCTTTTTTAGAGGTATTGTACTCTTCGGATTAGATTTTAAAGATAAGATTCGGCCCCTTAGTTTTTCTAAACTTGAAAACGATGGAAAATTAGAACCTATTAATCCTCGACTTCTTAAGAGATTTTTAATTGATAAAAAAAACAAATTTATCGCTTTTTCTAGTCAAACTAAATCAGTAGATTTCACAGTTATTAAAGAAATGCTCAAAAATCTTCAATATGATGAAAAAAATATTATAAGTATGATTTTTTGCAAATCTTGCTTAGATGATAAAACATTTACAATCTTAAACGAAAAATCCAAGATTAAAGCATTAAGAAATCAATATATTTGTTCCGATTGTGCACTAGATGTTGTAGTAAAGCAAGCTCAAGTCGCAGGACTTATTCCTTCTGGGAAACTTAACCCGAAGCTTAAAAATTTTTTTAATCATTTAATTTTAAAATTTCGGGACCTGAATAAAATACTACACTCCTTTAAGGTTGATTTTAATCCCGTAAAAAATAAAGAAATGACTCTTTATGACATTGAAAAAAATCCACCGATTAGTAAAAAATATCTTAATTATACTATTGATAACCTAGAAATCCCAAATAGTTTAAAGGAATTGTTAAATACG
Source organism: Promethearchaeia archaeon (assembly GCA_029856235.1). Classification (GTDB taxonomy): domain Archaea; phylum Asgardarchaeota; class Lokiarchaeia; order Sigyniarchaeales; family SOKP01; genus SOKP01. The sequence continues at coordinate 13,055 of JAHQWP010000105.1, read as the reverse complement.
CTTAAAATTTCTACACTCTTACCGATTCAAGCAATTTCAATTGAAGCAGGATTGTTAACAGAGCATAAAAGCCAATTAGTTATGGCTCCGACGTCAGCAGGAAAAACTTTAATCGGTGAGTTGACAGGAATTTCAAGAATTCTGAAAGAGAAACGCAAGTTACTTTATTTAGTGCCAATTAGAGCGTTGGCAAGTTTAAGAACGGAAGAATTTAAAAAAAAATATAAACCGTTGAATTTGAAAATAATAAAAAGAATAGGAGAATCAATATTAGATAAAAATGCCACGGAAGATTTAGAAGAATTGATAGATGCTGACATAATTATAGCTACTTATGAGGCGATTGATTACATTTTAAGAAGTGGTAATAAAGGTAATTTGGGATCCATTGGGACAATAATTGTTGATGAAATTCAAACTTTGAGTGATCAAGAACGTGGATTTATTTTAGATGGTTTAATAGCACGTTTAAAATCAATATTTAATGATGTTCAATATTTATATTTGAGTGCTACAATAGGGGAACCAGAAGCATTAGCTAAAACATTGGATTGTATTTTGATCAATTACAATAATAGACCCGTTCCAATCGAGCGACATTTAATACTATGTCTAAACGAAGCAATAAAACTTAAAAATATAACAAAATTAGTGCGAACTGCTTATTCAGAAACTTCAACTTATGGATTCAAAGGTCAATCTATAATATTTACAAATTCAAGAAAAAAGTGCGAATCATTGACGAACTATTTACAAAATAAAGGCTTGAGAGTAAGATCTTACCATTCTGGATTAACGAACGAAGAAAGGCTTGAAATTGAAAGGCATTTCCAAAATCAAACTATTTCAGCAGTTGTAGCAACGGCAGCATTAGCTGCAGGTGTTGATTTACCTGCAAAACAAGTGATTTTTGAATCGTTAGTAATGGGTATAAATTTATTGACGGTCGCTGAATTTGAGCAAATGTTAGGAAGAGCTGGGAGATTAAAAAAACACGACATTGGATTAGCTTATCTTCTTATTGAACCCGGAAAGGTTTATTCCCATAGAACAAAAGTTACGGAAGAAAATGTTGCCATAAACTTACTTAATGGGAAAATTAAAGACTATGAATTACATCCCAATGGTGACAAATCTCTAACTGAACTTCTCGCGTTTATATCTATGTATAATGAAGGCATAGTAAGAGAAAAAATATATCAATTTAATGAATATCAAATTAATTCTAATTATGACTTAGTAGAATTTTTAAAGAAACTAATAAATTATGGGCTTGTTCTTTTAGATAATAAAAATATGTATAAATCGTCCTTTTTGGGTCAATCTATTGCTAAATCTTTTCTAACTGTTGAAAAAAGCTTGGAAATTGTTGATATTTTAAAAAACAAGAAGTCAAGAATTACAGATATCGTTCTTGAATTAAAAGCACTAAAAAATGTATATTTAACAAAGAAAATTGTAGCAGACTTATCAAAGCATAGAGCAGCAAAATATTCTTCTAATAATTTCTTTTCTGCGAGCGTTCTCTCTCTCATGGACGCAAATTATGTTAAAAAAAGAAAATCCTTTTCAGATGAATTTATAGAATACGTTGTAAAATGGACAGGAGAAATTTTCAATTGCGATTGTAAAGATAAACCCTATTGTGAATGTGGAAGAATTAATTTAGAGAGGATAATCTTAAATTTAAGGATTGATAATAAGTTCTCAATTAGAGAGATTAGTGAATATCTCGAAGATGAGCTAAAAATTTTAATTTATAAGGGAGATATCACGGATTATTTAGAAAATCTAATATATTCATTCGAAAGTATATTAAATATCTCAAAAGGAATCACTAATTTAGATCCTGATTATGAGAAAGAAATTTCAGAGATTCCCTTTATTATAGAAAGTATTAGAAATTGATCTCTTTACTCGTTTAAAAAGAAAATTAATGATAAAAATTTAATAAATAAAATATTATTCGATAATTAATTAGTTGTTAAATTCTCAGATAAATAATTAAAATTAATAAGACATCTCTAAAACTATATGATTTATACTATTTTTCTTTATCAAAGTCACACAGGTTTATTGATATACGACAAGAGCTTCCAAGAGATAAGTTCTGGAAAAATGGAAATGTTTAGTTCCTTTTTTGCGGCAATAAAAACTTTTGTTTCTGAACTAGTATTAGGTGATTCGTTAGACCGTTCTAAAGATTTAACAAACATAGAATTAAAGAATTACACCGTTTTGATTACTTCAATACCTAAGATAAAAGTTGACATGGTTATAATTGCTGATAAGGAAGATACAAAAACTTTAAACAAAGTTATTCCAAAAGTAATTAAATTACTGATTAAGTACGAGCAATTATTTCTTTCATGGGATGGGAACAGAGATGAATTCAACATATTAGAACACCCGCTTACAGAATTAATTATAAGTAATGTAAAAGTAGTAAGAAAATCTTTGTTAGAACATCCCGACCAAATGTTGAAATCAATTTGGGCCCATAAAAAGCAGCTTTCAAGGGAAAAAATTGAAAACTTAATCCAAGAGAGAGATCTCCTTATATATAAAATTGAAAAAACTACGAATCTAACAAGAAAAGTAGCTATGTCTGAAACTGTAGTGGAGTTATCTGAAGAATTAAAAGACGAGACAACCTTTCTCAAGTATCAAAACGAAATAAATAAGTTAAACAATGAAATCAAGGATGTTAGATTTAAATTGAACTATTATCTGGAACAAACTAAAACAACCCTAAACGAGGCTATTAACAATTTAGGTGATAAACCAATTCATCTAGGGGATTATAAAAATACCTATCTGAGTTTGTATTCCTTTAGTACAAAACTAAGATTAATAAAAGATACAGGTTGGGAAATTTACCGGGAATTATCGAGTAAACTCATCGAAAAAGACACGCTAGAGGATCATGAGCTTTCTGAACTTGTTCAAAATTTATTAAAAATGAGTTCTAATATTGAAGATTATTTGAATTAGTTTAGTTATTTTTTGACTATTCTACTTATTATTTTGTATGTAATTCGATTATATCATTTTCCTTTAATTCATAATCTAATCCTACTTTTTTCTTCTCTTGTCTGGCGTCTTTCCGAATTATAATTGCGTGATCAAATGATTCGAGAAAACTTCTGTGGATTTTAATAGCTACATCACGTATTGTTGGTTGATTACCGTCAAGTAGGAGTGGTTTAGATGATACAATACCCTTATTCATGGTATATACCTTCATTTTTTTCAAAAAGCTTAAAACGGTTTTTCCAAAATCCTCAGGGATCTCCTTTTTTTTTACACTCGTCCCAATAATTAAAGGAAAATGTTCTGAATATTGATCTTTCAAGTCGTAAAAAGTATTTCTTGTAAGAGATAAATCTCCTTTCGTTCCTAAGATAATAGCTTTTTTATATGCTATGGAAGGATTTAGCATATCAACAACATGATCAAGTTCAATTTTTCCGAAAACCTTAACAATCCCATTATGAATACCTCCTGCACGAGTTATCTCTTTAATTCTCTCCGTTAAGCCTTCAATATTATCATTTTCTTTAGCTTCACTCGTTAAATAAAATACTTGAATCTTATTAGAACCTGTTTTTTCAATTGTAATTGGAGGAGGAGGAATATTTATCCGTATGTGTGATTCTGTTAATTCTTTTAGAAGCAAATCCATTTGCTCTTTATAGTTTCGCGATAAGTCTACGCAAAAACAAATTAGATCACAAGCTCTTAATTGAGAGATAATTTCTTTACCGTTGCCTATTCCGCTTGCGGCACCCTCCATAATTGATGGCATATCAACTATTTGGTAGCGAACTTTATTGTATTCGTAAATACCTATTTCAGGAAGAGGATTAAATTTACCAATCTTTTCTTTAGCCGCCCCTGTTAATAAATTCAGAAGGGAAGTCTTCCCGACGCCTGGAGAATAATAATCGCTTATTAGAATTAATTGAAGTCCTTCTCTTTTTATTGAAAAAGGACTAACTAACTTACCCATAGATTTTATGCGAGTTTTCTGGGCTTCTTGTTCTCTTCTTAATTTTGCGAGACGCGACTTGTTTAGAGCAACTATTTTTTCTGTAGCTTTGTGTTTAGGAACTAAGGACAGATACTCTTCAAGACGTCTAATCTTTTCTTCAATAGTATTTGCTTCCAAATATTTTTGGTACGCTGCTTGTGCTTCTGGTCCAATATTAGAACTCATTAAAAAACATTCTCTTAAAATCTGTTTAAAAGATTGATCGGAACCGATCCTCTGTTTTAAGTTTTAAATCTCCTATAATTTGATCAATTCTATCTTCAAATTTCTTGAAAAATTTTTCTTTTTTTGAAAAAATATCGTTAAGAGAGTATCTATTGAGAAAATGGGAATTAATTTCACTTAAATGTTTCTTCACTACCCCTGATTCCGTTTTCTTTTCAGTTATAGCGAAAGATATCATTGGTTGCTTATTAGATTCATCGCTTGGTAAAGAAATTAAATCACAATAGCAAACTAATTTAAAAGAAGCCAAGGATATAACATTGATATCATCTCCAAATACTTCTGAAGTGAAACTTTCGAGAGCAGAGAGAAATCCTGCTCTTAGTTCGGGATCTAATCCTACTCCAGTATCGGAATCGTAATATTTTATATTTAAAAGGTTCCGGATACCTAAATTTATACCAATTTCCAAGATAGCCATTTTTAAATTAGGGTCAAATTTTAATCCTAAACTTATTAGGTTGTAAGTATATTAATATCTTCACTTTATAATCTGTATTGTTTGTTAGATTTTTTATTTTTTAAAATAGTTAAATCGGTATTTTAGAAAATTTACATCTTAAAGTGTTTTTTATAGGTTAAGAACGTGTTTTGGAGTAAAAAGCTTACTGTCATCGGGCCAACACCCCCAGGATTTGGAGTAATCCAGGAACACTTATCAAAAACACCGTGATAATCAACATCCCCACATGTTTTTCCGTTTACTTTGCTGATGCCTACATCTATTATAACCACACCTTCTTTTATTTTTTCTTTAGTGATGAAGTTTGGTTGACCTACAGCGGTTATTAAAATGTCTGCGTTCTTAATGTAATCATTTATATTTACCGTTGATGTGTGACAAATTGATACTGTTGCGTTTCTTTTTAAAAGCATGAAAATTAAGGGTTTCCCAACTAAATTTGAGCGGTTAATAATAACAGCATATTTTCCCTTGATTTCTATATCATAATACTCGAGAAGTGCTATAATTCCTTTTGGAGTACAAGGTACAAGATCTTCATTGTAGTCAAATAATTTACCCCTATTGATTGGGTGAAGCCCATCTACATCCTTTAGAGGACTAATTATTTCATTAAAATCTTTAGTGAAGGGTTTAAATTTTTTTGGTAGAGGTTGTTGTAAAATTATCCCATGAACGGTGTTATCTGCGTTTAACTTTTCAATTTCATTTATTAACTCTTCTTTTGAAACATCTTGCTTCAAATTTACTAAAATTGATTCAATTCCAATTTCAGTGCACCTTCTCCTCTTTATGTTCAAATATAATTCTGACGCAGGATCGTTACCAACTTGAACACCCGCTAACTTCGGCTTTACTCCCGTTTTTTCTGAAATCAATTTTATATTCTTTTTTAATTCAAAATTTAATTTCTGTGATAATTCTCTACCATCTAATATTTTTCCCATAATAATCTTGACTTTTCAAGTAATAAATTTATTTTAAATCGAGTATATGTTAAACAAGGTATACATTGAAATAAATAAGTATTATTATATACTTATTAAATTATAAAAAAAGTTTAAATTCTTCTCCTACGCAAAATCAAAAAGATAGCTACTACGACTACTCCTACGACTGAGAGTACAATAATAAGGATTAGGAAATCGAACTCGACCATAAATGTATCCTCCTCCAACAAAACTAGTCTATCTAATATTTGTAAAATTTTAAAAGCAGAATAGGACGTACTAATAGAAGAATAGCTTTGATCGATTCCTTCAGCCGAATCACTAAAACCACCATCGAGAAAATTTTGGCGCCCTATCACCCAAGTGGAAGTTGCGGTAACATTTAATTCATTCTCATCTATTAAACTAATTCCTTCAACGCAGAGGAGCGTGCTACCTAGTAATGGTATTTCAGCAAATAAATCAGGTAAGTATCCACCGTAATGCGCAAGATTATTAGAATCAGCAATATAAAGGGATTTAAAGTAATTTAGGGTACTCACTAGATTAGCTAAATCATTAACTGTTCCTAACTCACTCATTAAATAAACTGCATAATATGTAGTAAGCAATGTGGATGCTAAAGTTTGGTTCCCACCATAACCTCCGTCAGTATTATTACACGATAATATCCAAGTTTTATGAATAGTCACATTCTCAACTGTTTCTCCAATGAGATTAAATATATTATATATGTAGTAAGTTGAGACCATATTTGCAACTTTAGATGTGTTTGTAGGACTAAATCCTCCACCAATCTGATATGTATTATTTATATATTTATAAATCTTATTTTGTAAAGTCGCATTTAACAAAGTCTGCGACGGCTCTAATGTGTATAATGTTTTTAGATGGTGATATATTTTGTAGATATCAATATTTTCAGTATTAAACATTGTCTGAATTTCATCAAAAAGGTAATCCTTTAAATCAGGTATATCAACGCTTTTAGTCTCCTCAAATAGAACTTCAATAAGATAAGCATTAAATTCTTCCAAAATTTCTATTGCGTTAGCTGTATCCTTAGTTGATGTGCCAAAACTTTCGTCATCGTTTTGATCTTTATATATAAAATCGATTAAATAACTCTGACGGGTTTTTGCTAATGCTACTGGCGTAATACTCAACATTAAAGTAATTAACAATAATGCAAATGATAAATTCCGGACTCTGTTTTTCAATTAAAAAAAACCCCAAGCTGGTTTTAACTAAATTTTAATTTTTTAAATTTAGCGTGTAATTAAAAATTAACGATCTTTTGAGTTTTTAGTTAGATTATCTTGTAATTTCAATTAAAAACTAGAATTAAATAGAATAAATTTTCATCTAAAAAATTTCACTAATATTCTTGTATAAGGCAGCGCTGTTGGATTGAAATTGCTCATGAGTTACAAATAGACTTTGAAAACTTGGTAAGCTTCCGAGTATACTAGCACCATTAAAAATGGCGAACTGCAAGTGTTCGGGAACAAAGAATCTTATCACTTCCTCCGATGACTCGTAAAAACCAGAAAATTCTCTAGCAGGAGGAGTATTCTTAACGATCTCAGGAGGTACCTCCGGTATCTCTGTTAATGGAAAACTTTTTCCACAATAGGGGCAAAAAATCGAATCTTCATCTTCAACTTTCTTTTTGCAATTAGGGCAAGTTCTCTTTCCTTTTTCAATTTTAGGATTTGTACCTAGTTTGATGCTTCCAATTGAAAGCTCTGGTAGAACTATTCTACCATTACAAGACGGACAAAACTCTTTACCGTCAGTAAGATCTACTAACGTACCACAGTGTGGACATGTATCTTCTTTCTTCTGTGATTTTTCTTTTAATTTCATTTTTTGCCTTTCTTCCCGTGATGTTTTCACAATCTTTGGTTTTGGTATTTTTCCCAGTTGTGGGATTAATTGGACCAATTCAGATCGTAATCTCTCTTCAAATCCAGAATATGAAAGATTTCCACCCGATATCATAATATGTGAAAGAAGATCGCTCCAATAATATTTGTCAATACCTTGCAAGCTATTTATTACTGCTTGTGGAATGTTAAGGATATTATACCCTAATAAGTTAGGTTTAAATAATACTTCTGGTGCTTCATGGAAGATATAATTTGGGATATTAATATTAGATCCATCTGGCATGGTAAAACTAAAACTCTCGTCTAACTTTGGAGGGTGTTCAGGATCGAGTGCGAAAAAGCAGTTTTTTTCTTTAATGTCTTTAATTATTTCATCGACTGCGCTTGATTCAATATTAATACCTTCTCTCATAAGTAAATTTTTTAAGTGTTGATTTACATCTGTTCCAGCTAAAGTTAATTTTTGTACTGATTGATCAACAATTTCTCCACCCAGAATTGGGCATATCCAAGTTGTTCCGTCACCACTCTCTACTACTACTCCAGTTGTAAGTCCTACACTAAATAAAGAAAGAATTGGTGTTGGAATCATTATCAAACTTTTTACTCTGTGGGTTTCATATAAAACGCGAGCAATATACTCTTTAGTCTCTCTTTGAACAAAAGGAGGTTCAGTATACAAAACGGGATAATGAGAGAGATTTTCAATTCTTAATAGTGAATAAAAAATGTAATTTAAGATTTCGTAATAATCGTCCCAGTCCATTATTGCACCCCGTTCGATAGGGTGCTTTATTTTTAGAACGCCTCGCATTTTTGAAGCGTCTGATCCGATGTATATATTTCGGGCGCTAACATCAACCATTACAGCTTTATACTTTTCAGTACCGGTGATAGTTGGAAAAAGAAACCTAGGACTGGGCTCTCCCGCAAATCCTATCTTAGTGTAGGCTGAACCAATGTCGACAATAATCGGAGTTCCGGGTAATGGTATTGCCATGCTTGATCAATTAAAATTTTTAAAAGTCTATGTTCTTTTATATAAAGATCTAAATTTAAGTGTTAGTACAACAATATAATAAAATGATTTTCCTTAATTAAATAATTTTTCCAAATGAGGAAAGATATTTTAGAATATTATATTAGAAGATTATTTAATTTTTTAGACAATTAAAAAACAAATTAATAATCAAGAAATTCATTAGTCGATTTTTAAAGATTTTTCGAGCTTCTTTTCAATCTCCTCTAACTCGGTTAGAAGATTTTTATAAGTTTTCAATAAATACTTACCCCAATCGTTTAATTTAACCCATCCCCCCCCACCAAGACCTCCCTTTTTAGTTTCTACAGGAGTTTTTCCTGATCTTTCCTTTATTTTGTTTAAAATGTTCCACGCGTATTTGTATGAGTAACCACACTCTTTTGCTGCTTTTGTCAAAGATTTGGGCTCATTGTTATCACTACTATCAATACGTTCAAGTAAATTTGCCCATCCAGACCCCAAAATGTTTTTAGGCCCCTCATTTTCAAATTCTAGCCAAAATTTGATTCCAAAACTAATTTTACTTTTTAATTTTTCGATATTAGGATCATCCTCAAATTTTTCACTAGATGGTTCTTCCATATTATGTAATTGACATACTTGATTTTAATTGTTTTTTATAAGAGTAAAGAGAAAAAAATTAAAGTTAAGTTAATTTTTTTTTTGTAAAATACTAATAACGATTTAAAATGTTTTATTCTGGTACTGAGAGTTCTGAAAAATTAGGGAGAAAAGTTATTGAAGATGTATATTATTTCGAAGAAAACCCAATGTTGGATTGTAATCAATTTATAATTAGTGACAAAAATAAAGGTGAATTAGCGCTTTTTGATTCCGGTAATGGGCTTTCCTTAAAGGATTTATTTGAAGGCATGAATAATTTGGGATTAGATTATAGAAAAATAACTAAAGTATTTCTAACTCATGAGCATGTTGATCATGTTCTTGGATTGTACACTCTGATAAAAACTCTAAAAAGTAATCCTCCTGAAATATACGCTTATGGCGAAACGGCAGATATATTAGAACAAGGAAATGAATCAAAAATTTTTCCTGGAAATCTCGGCATCAGTCCAAAAATGTTTAATTTAGAAATTGTTCCATTAGATATCAAAAAAATGAATATTGATGAAACGATTAATATAGGTTCAGAATTCACTTTTCAAATTTATTACACTCCAGGGCATTCTCGAGGATCAGTTTGTTATTATGAATCCAATAAAAAGATTTTAATCCCCGGAGACTTAGTATTTACGGGAGGGAGTTTTGGAAGATATGATTTTCCGGGGGGATCCTTAGACTCGTTAATTGAATCAATCAAGTTTGTTAATGAATTAGATGTTAAATATTTACTTCCAGGACATATGGGGATAAGTGATAACGGAAATCAGCAAATTGATTATTCATATAAAATGGTTCAGTCAATAAAGAGCTTCTTTTGATTATTAATTCTTTAACCGCATTTACATCTTTCAGAAGTGAATTTAAAAAATCTAATTTCTTTACGCATTTAATATATAATTGATAAGAACATTTTTTAACCTAAGATTCTATATTGAAGTTAATCACTTCAATTATATTGTAAAAAAAAAGAAAGAATTAAAATTTGTGATTAAAATGTCTGAAAAATCAGTAGACGAAGTTTTCTTAAGGTCTTATCCAAAAATTATATTTTTCTGGCCGTTGGCGCTCGTATCATTAATACTATGGCTTTTACAAATGATAGCAACTGCATCTGATCCTTTAGCAGCCCCCCTCGCTTGGTACGGTAATGTCTGGCTTATTGTATTTTTTGTTAACATGTTTATCGTTGCTTTCGATTTTAGTAGTACAAAATTTTTCGTTTTAATCCTCGTTGCCGTTATTATTGTTATACTTCTTGTTTTTCTCGTACCAGATATGTTTTCTGGTATTTCAGGAGGAACCTTTAATCCCCGTTTGACAGCAGAATTTTATGTAGTAGTTACTATTATAATGGCGCTTATTTTAGGACTCGTTGTTTTAGGATCCAGATTTGATTACTGGAAAATTGAGAGAAACGAAATTTATCATAAAAGCGGAATCTTCTCAAGCGCAGAAAGAATTCCTACAAAAAGTTTGCGAATCAAGAAGTCCATCCCAGATGTGTTTGAATTCTTTATATTACGTGCTGGATCAATCACGCTTATGCCAGGCCAAGGCGACGTAATTCCACTTCCTACAGTACTAAACATAAACAAGAAACAAAGGCAGATTGACTATTTACTGAGCTATGTATCAGTAGAACCAGATGAATTAGACGGCTAAATTTTATCATAAGAAAGTAAATCAATTTTTTTTTCATTTTCATTAGATTTAAGAAGTAAACTATATTTTAAGTAATACTAATGACACATCCTCTTATTTTATTATTCGACTTCGACGGTGTAGTAATTACTCAAAAAGCGCTTGAATTTACTGCTTCAATATTCTTAAAAAAAAGATTCTATAATTGGACAAACACCGAACCATTAAGACTGATAGATTTTGCAAGGCTTTTTGAGGAAGCTGATTCGAGTAACAAATTGAAAGCATTTTTTAACATTTATCGCATATATAAGAAGTATATCCCGAGTAGATGGAAGCGGATTTTGTTTTTTATTAAATTTAGAAAAACATTTCCTAAATACGAAAAATATGAGACTTTAAAACCGAACCTGGAGAGCATTCTAAAAGAGTTAAAAAGAAGAGGTGTTATCTTTGGAATTGTATCAAATACGAGTGGAGAAAGATTAGAATTTTTTAGAAAAAAATTAAATCTAGATGATTTCTTTTCTGTTTTTATTTCACGTGACGATACCCCGATAAGAAAACCTCATGGATATCCTGCTATCGTTGCGTTAAAGCAAATTAAACGTACTTTGAAAGCACCTATAGATAAAGATAATGTGTATCTTATAGGAGACCTTCCTACAGATATTGAATGTGCAATAAATGCAGGAGTGAAGAGTATTGCATTACTTTCAGGTCATGGTACTAAAACTGATTTGGAAATGGCAAATCCAAGCATTATTCTTCGAGAAATTAAGGATATTTTAGAAATTGACCCTTTCAAAAAATTATTATTGGATTAACCATTAAATTTCGTTAACAATGTTTAATTTGGAAGAGTTTGAACAAGATCAAGTTATTTATCCCCTAGTTGATAAGCTCGAAAAGTTACTTGATAAAAATAAGACTGAAAAAGCAGAAAAAGTAATTAAACAACTAGAAAATTTGTTATTAGATCAAGATCATGCGATTTCTGTATCTTATATTTTAAGTATTTTAGCAGAAAATGATTTTAACCTAATAAATGAAAGCGTCATAGGGAAATTGGAAAGTTACATAAATACAACGGATCCAAAATTGAAGGTTAATACTTTCATCATACTTGGATTTGCAATGCTCTCAAACAAAATTTATCTTAATAGGTATTGTCCAAAGTTTATAAAACATTTAGGGGACATAAATAAAGATGTACGAGATAATATCTATTATTTTTTACAAGAAATTATAAATGAAAACCCCTCATTATTGTGTGCATATAAAGAGGATTTCATTAATGCTTTAATATCTGAAGATATTGAAGAAAATCTGATTTCAATAATGGGTTTTCTAGAAAAATGCCATGAATTTGATTTCGAAAATTTATATAGTTTAAGGGAAGTCTTGAAATCACTTATAGAACAACATTTTACTAAGGGTTCCTCAAAAATTTATTCAAAAACATTATCTTTAGCTAAATTTATTTTCCCGTCTTTGAATGAATTGGGGATTGAAGAATTTGGATTAAAAGAATTATTATCCACGATTCAGAATATTTTTTTAATGAAAAAACACAATTTCACTGAAATTTCTAAGGAGACGGGAGTGAGTTTAAAAGATTTTGTTAAAAGCGTGAGTAGAAAGAATCAAAAAGACAGTAGGATATATTTCTACACTATCAATAAAGACCAAAAACAGATCTATATTTATGAACTTGAGAAAGAAAAACTAACGGAGATTTTCGAGAAGGAAGAAAAATTACCAAAGAAAAATATCCTAAAAATCTTTTCCCCTATTATTCAGACAGACCAGGAATTAAGATTATTTTTAGATACTTTACTCAAATTAGGACATGCTAGGGGTTATTATTCAAAATTGGGTTATTTCTACTCTTACATGTATGTAAAATCAGAGTTATTAGAAGCATTTCATAATAATGGGATGGTAAATCTTAAAAAATTTGATTATCTGCCTTCTGATTTTATTAATGAAATTATAACAGATATATCGAATCTGACAAAACAGGTTTATCTGGTGGGAAAAAATAATAGTGCTTACTATGCTTTGAAAAACATACAGAAGCATATTAACTCTGAAGCCGCAAAAAACACTACGATTGATTTAAAAACATATAGGGAACGCTTAATCGATAAAGACTTTATTA
>JAHQWP010000104.1 GCA_029856235.1 Promethearchaeia archaeon | reverse complement strand
GCTGATAAGTCCAAAATAGAAGGTGAATAAAAATTTGTACGAATAACCTATCAAAACAAAGGATTCTTAAAATTTTATTTTTCTTTAGCTCCTGAAAGCCATCCTTCAAGATCGTCAAGTATCTTTTAGTTTTCTCTTCTCTTTCTATTTTTGGCTCTTTAAATGTAAACGAAGTAATAAACGCTCCAATATATATCAAGCCTAAACAAGTCATAGTAAACTGTAAAGAGATAAATCCTGCAATAAGAGAGCCTAAGGGCGCGGATATGATGTTTGCGATTATATGTAATAAATAAGTCCTCCCTAAGACCTTTGTTAGTTTATCTTCTTCGTCCGTTATTTTTAAAGTACTATATATAAACGCTTCGTCTGTTCCTGAATGTAGAGCTATGCTAAACGCCCAGAATGTTTCAGCTAAGAGGAATAGAAAGATGTTTGGATAAATACTATAAGTAAATGCTGCTAAAACAACGAATAGAGCCGATAAAATCAATGCTGTTTTCCGACTTAGATAATCGGCAATAGCTCCGGAGGGGATTTCGAGAATAAAAATCATAAACATAAAATAACTCTGTAAGAGCATCATCTGAAAGAAGGTTAAACCGCCCCACACAGTCATATATGGAAAGTAAACACCCCGGACGGTATGAATTCCAAAAATAAAAACGAATATATAGAACTTCCAAATATTTCCAGAGAATTTAACCTTATTTTCTACTTGACTCATAAGTTTTCACTCTTATAGAATTAACCAGAATCCATTTGTTATTAATTTAATGATTACGGAGTTCGAGATAGTTCGAAGTTAGTTTTATTACATTATGAAAAAGATACAGAAGGAATTAAGCTTAAAAAATTAGAAGAAATTGAAAAAAAAAGATAAATTATTATAAAAATTTAGTATTAATTCTACATTAATTTCATTGCCAGTGCCATGTCATTGTCAGTTAATTTCTTTCTACCGGCGTGACGAGTCATTTCGAGAGCTTTATTTGTTACTCCTCTAGCGACTTTTTCAAGATAGTCGATTAAGGCGTCAACAGCTTCACGAGCAACCATTTCTGCGCCGTTATCTTTCATTAACTTTCTAACGGGTGACCAGGCAAATACTTTTTTAGCCATTATTCTATTCCTCCACTATTATTTTTTACTTATTTTTTTATAAAGTCCATAAATTTAAGTTTGAACTTTATTATATTATAATACTTGTTTCAAATATTTAAAAGTTGCGTAATTTTTTCGATAGGATATGTTTCGGTTAATAATTTCATCCAATCGACAAAATTGCGATGTAAGAGAAGAAAAGCGATAAAGCTGTTGCTGAGCCTTTAGATCAGAGATTTTTTTTTATTTTGAATGTTAGATACGGTACTGCTAAGATCGACTTAACGTTAGCCTGAGATTGAAAAAAGGATATTTTTACTGATGATCTCAAAAAAGGATCTATTTAATAACGATATAAATGAATGAAAATTAAAATTTATTATCAAATAGAATAAAATATAAAAAATAATAAAAAAAACCTAAGATTGAACTTCAATTCTTTTTTTAACGGGTTCATGTGGTTTTACTTTAGGAATTTTGATCGTAAGCATTCCTTTCTCTAAATTTGCTTCAATGCTATCTTCGTCAATGTACTCAGGTAAATTAAAAGTCCGAAAATATTTGGAAGAACGAATCTCTCTTCTAACAGATTGCCCTTCTACTTCTTCGCTCTTTTCTTCTTTGCTATCACCTTTAATTTCTAACTTTCCGTCTTGAATTGTGAGTTCAATATCACCTTTGTTAATTCCAGGTAATTCTGCCGTGATATTGAAATGATCTTCTGTTTCATGGATATTCGTTAAAGGTGTTCGAAAGAGGGGTTCAAAATCACGAACTACTAAGTTAAAAGGGTTGTGTCGCCTTCGGTTAAAGGGCCATAGAAAGTTATCAAAAGCATCCTCAAACCAGCGATCCATTTCTTGAAATAAGGAGAATGGACTTTCACGTCTTACGGTTATTTCCTTTGTTTTTTTATCATCTTTTATTTCTTCTGGTGCTTCTTCTTTACTTTTAATTTCTATTTCTTCTTTGTCTGACATACAATCTACCTCCATTTTTTTTAAATTTTTTTTGTTAATGTGGTGATGTCAACTTTTGGTTGACAACATCTAGGTTACATAAAATGATAAGAATATATAAATGTTTCGATCGCTTAAATGCCATAGAAATATCACTAAACACTGTAAAATATCGATCGTTGAAAATCTCACTTAGAAGAAAATGTCAAAAAAAAGTGAAAAAATAGATTTAACGAGTTTACTATAAAGGTTTTCGCATAAGTAAAAAATGCTCGTTCTCTGATACAACTGAGAAACCTTCCGAATCAAATAAAGAAACTGGGCCGTGATAACTGTGAGCATCTGATAAATCACCTTTTCTTGGGTAAGCTTCAATCCAAGCGAAGTTTTTTTCTTTTAGGGTTTTTATAGCGTGATTTAAAAGTTTTCGAGCCACACCTTTTTTTCTAAAAGCAGGGGCTATTAAAAAACACACGACTGAAGCTATTTCTCCCTTTGGAGTATCACCAGGATCATTATCAATAGCAATTTTTTCATAGACTTCTTTAGAATTGAGATTGCACCACCCTACGGGTTCTTCATTCACGAATGCAAGAAGTCCTTTCATTACTTTCCCCTTGATTAAAGAAATCGTTGCGTTTCGGTTCTCATCTTTCGTAGCTTTCCCCCACTTATCCATATTCCCGGGAAAATGATAAAAGTGGCAGTAACATCCTCCCCACTCAGGATTGTCAGAAAATGCGATATTATCAAAAAAATGTAAGAAATCCTCGAGTATATTAGGTGTCAGTTCTTTAATTGTTAATTCCAATTCCTTATTGCTCCTTATTATTTGTACTAATTTAGTTAGTCCTTTTTCTTTCTTCTGATCAATCGAATCACTGAAAAACCTGCCGTTATTATCACACCATAAGTTCCACCATTAATCAAGCCTCCCCATAGACCGTTAAAGGGAACTTCTACCATGTGACATGTTAACACGCATACTTCGACGTATTTAGGATAGATAAGGCTTCCAGGCGCGATGTTAACAGGGGCAAAGACGGTTAGTAACAAAGTTCCAGTAAAGACAACAACAAATGTAATTGTAAAATAAATATCAAAAAAACTATCAGCTGGTGACGACATAATTACTACTCTTAAAAATAAGTTTAAACAAAAAGAATTAAGAATAGTATTTAAACCTTCTATTCTAAATATTAAATAAATTTTTAAAAATGGATCGTATATTGGTATGAAGAAAACAATAGCAATCACGCGTGGTGATGGGTGCGGTCCCGAAGTTGTAAACGAAGCAATTAAAATACTTAAGACAGTTTCAGACTTTACTGATTATGATTTTGAATTTATGGATGCGCCAGCAGGAGGTGAAGTTTGGAAAAAATATGGTACGAACCTCCCCGAACAGTCATTTGAGACAATAAAGAAGTCTGATGCTCTGTTATTTGGCGCTATAGGTTTACCTGACTTAAAGCCTGGAGTGGCAGAAAGTGCTATCTTAAAGCTTCGACAAGGTTTAGATTTATATGTTAATTTACGACCCATAAAATTATATAATACGCTCCGTGAAATTTGCCCTCTAAAAGACGAGTTTATAGGAGATGGAATAGATATTACGTTTGTACGAGAAAACACTGAAGGGCTTTATAAAAATATAGGCAAATTAGAAGAAAATTCTGCTGAAAACCTAATGCTTTACACGAGAAAAGGTTGCGAGCGAATTATAAAGTATGGATTTGAATATGCCAAAAGAAAGGGTCATAGTAAGGTTACATCTGTTGATAAGGCGAACATCTTGAAACCAAGTCAATTATGGAGAAAAATTTTTCATGAAATTGGTGATAATTATTCAAACTTAGAAACAGAAGATATTTACATTGATGCGTTTTGTCAGTGGCTTATTCGTGCTCCCTATAAATTTCAAACTGTAGTAACTGGAAATATGTTTGGTGACATTATAAGCGACGAAGCGGCGTTCTTAATTGGAAGTCTAGGAATGGCTTCAAGCGGGAATATTCATCCGGGAAAAGTATCAATGTATGAACCAATCCACGGTTCAGCTCCCGATATTGCGGGAAAAGGGATTGCTAATCCTATCGGAACTATTTTAAGCATAAGATTGATGATGGAAGAATCCTTTCAATCACTTGAGATTGGAAATGAAATCGATAAAGCAGTAGAATCAGCATTAAACGAAGGTAGGACTGTAGATATAAAAAGTAAAAGTCTGAAAACGCTTTCCACAGTCGAAATGGGAGATTTAATCGCTAACAAATTAAAAAGTAGATTAAAAGCTTAGAATAGTTATTTTAAACTTCTCGTGTTAACAATAAGATCTATAAGGAGTACAAGATTATCGTAGATTTTTTCTCTGTAATCTGAACCAATCTTGAGGAAGAGAACTGATACTACCTTATCTTCTAAATCTTTGTCGATAACAAACTCTTCCATCAATTGTGGGTAGTTTTTATCATCAGAAACCCGAAGTCCTATCAGAACAGCTCGTTTTTT
>JAHQWP010000103.1 GCA_029856235.1 Promethearchaeia archaeon | reverse complement strand
CATATTAGTTTTCTTTAAGGATTTTCTCCACATTCTTTCTTTCTTTTCAAAGTAAAAATTATTAATTTCGAGTAGTAGCCAACTTTATATAGCTAAGTTGCGTATTTTTACTCAACCAAAATTCAAAACAAAACCCATTTCAAAATATAGTAGGTGAAAATCGAATGGGAAAACAACTCAAATTGTTCGAGTCCGCCCCTTCAAACAAGAAGAAAGGAACAGAAAGGTCACATCCTAAACTCAAGTCAGATAGAGTTATAGAGCTACAAGAGCTTGTAGAGTACCACCAACACCTCTATTACAACAAGCAACCCGAAATTAGCGACGAAGAATTCGATAAGCTCTGGGACGAGTTAAAAAATCTCGATCCTAACAACGAAGTATTTTCTAAAATAGGGGCAGATTTTGACACGGCTCTCGATAAAGTAAGACATATAATACCGATGAACTCCCAAGCGAAGGTAACCAACTCGGAAGAGTTCAACAAGTGGGCGAGAAAGATGGGCTACGACTTGTTCGTCACTCAGTTTAAGTTGGACGGGATAAGCGTAGAGCTTCAATATATTAAAGGACAATTTACGTGCGGAGTAACTCGTGGCGATGGGCAGGTCGGAGATGACATTTCGAACAACATAAAAAAGATGCAATTTTTTGTGCCTAAAGTGGACTTTGAGTTTACTGGAGCAGTAAGAGGAGAAATAATATTACCCAAGTGCTTATTCAACAAAAAATATCCCGACGCAAAAAACGCAAGAAACATGGCTAGCGGAATTACCAAAAGAAAAGACGGTAAGGGAAGCGAAGACTTGACGATCATTGCCTACGACGCGATAAGCAAGAATCCCGGCTACAAGTTCAAAAACGAAGTAGAAAAGATAGAATGGTTAAAACGTAAACGATTTAAAGCGGTTAGATCGTATTTTTTCAAATCTAATAGCGAGGTTGTGAGTTTTAGGGACGAGGTAATGGCTTCAATGAGGACGCAGCTTAATTACGACATAGACGGTTTGGTAATCAAAGGTAAAGAAATTGATCTGGAAGACATGAAAAGGACAAGACCTAACAAACAGATCGCCTTCAAGTTTGACCCCGAAGAAGTAGAATCCACCGTAATAAACGTGGAATGGAGCGAAAGCGGGGCTATCTACACCCCAATAGCTATCATCGAAGCAATATCAATTGCTGGGACTACCGTTCAAAGAGCAAGTTTAGCCAATCCTAACCTAATCGCTGATCTTAACTTAAAGATCGGGTCTAAAGTTATCGTGTCCAAACGAGGCGATATCATCCCTAAAATCGAGAGAATCATTCACACGCCACCAGACGCGAAAAAAGTGCAGTATCCATCGGAGTGTAACGCTTGTAATTCAACCTTAGTAAACGAAGGCACTCGACTGTATTGTCCTAACAAAAAATGTTCCAAGAGAGCGTATCACAGGTTGCTTTATTGGATCAAAAAACTTGACGTGAAAAACTTCGGTGAACTTATCTTGAAACAACTGTTTGACGCGGGAAAAGTGCAAAAGATCGCAGACTTGTATAGTTTAACAGTTTCTGACCTTTCTAGACTCGATAGGGTGGGGGAGCGGTCTGCTCAAAAAGCTCTTGATAATCTTCTGGCCGTTAAGGAAATCCCTCTATCCAAATTTGTAGGAGGGTTTGACCTAGAAAACATCGGAGAAACGCTAGTTGAAAAAGTAGTTAATGCTGGACACGACACGTTAGAAAAGATCAATAATTTGACGGTTCACGACTTAAAGAGAGTCGAACTTTTCGCAGACATTACCGCCAACCAGTTTTACAGCGAGTTTCACGCCTTATATTCTGAAATGCAAGAAGTATTAAACACCAACAAAATAACAATTAGGAGGAGGAAAATGGGAAGCGATAAATTGGCAGGACTTACCTTCTGTTTTACGGGCAAGCTCGAAACAATGACTCGAAACGAAGCGAACGATTTGGTGACGGAGAACGGCGGCACTCCAAAAAACGGAGTGGTTAAGGGCTTGTCGTATTTAGTAACTAACAGTGCCGAACAAACGAGCAAATTCGTAAAAGCTCAAGATCAAGGCACTAAAATCATCTCGGAAGAAGAATTTCTCGCTCTGATCGAGTAATCAATTAAATTTTAATTCCTTTTTTTTCAATTAAAATCGTCTTTTTTTGGCTTTGGCATAAGTTGGTCTGCTTTTGTTTACATTTGTTGGTTAATGTTTGCTTTGTTCTTCTTTTTTAAAAGACATAATTCTAAGTTCATTTTTTTTCTCTTTTTTTGTCTTTTTGCCTTTTTTCTCCTACTAAAGAACAAAAGGACTAGCGTATAAAAAATCAGTATCCATTTTTTGTTTAAATACCACGATTATAGAAATTCTTTCAAAAAGAGACAAAACACCCAACTTAAAGCCACATGTGAACTATTATGGAAATTCTGCAACGTTAGAACTTACCATTCCAAGAACGGTAAAAGGTTTTTCCAATTTAAATTTTAATTCTTTTTTTTGTTTATTAACACTTAAATACTGTTCCTTTAACCATCGAAAAAACCTTTGAAACATATTGAGTACATTACTATATCTGTACTCATCACTTTTGATGTAACCACCATTAATAATAAATCTTAGTAAAATTGAATATAAGAAATTAAGAGAAATAGGTTTTTATTGATATTTTTACAATTTTTTTAATTTATAAAACAAAATTGTCAAGTTGAGATTAAAAAGTTATATATAAGTTTTGATTTAAAATAATAACACCCTAAACTCCGAATATAAAACTATTACAAAACCTTAGTGGATGAGTTCGTATGGTGAGTTTGAACGATCTAACCGTTTCTTTATTAGACAAATTAGCAAAGGAAATCGGAATCAAGCCTAACAAAAAAGATAAAAAAGAGGACAAAATAGCTAATATTGAGGGTGCTGGTATTGAAGAACATCAACTTAAGCAACTCATACAAAAATATTACGCGCAAAAATCTCTTTCTAAAAAGACGAGTAAAGACCAAATCTCAGAGTTGAAAGGTAGAGTTAAACTTCTTGAAGAACAAGTAAAATTCTTAATGTCAGAAATAAGTGTATCGAAAATCTCTCTTTTGAAAGAAAACGACCACGATATTTTAACCGTTACAACTGACCTAGCTGAAATTAAGAAATTTATTAAATCTATTATCTCTCCGGGAGAATCGATTACAATTGATGAGTTAATCGACATAAATGAAATTCAAAAAATTCCGTTAATTACTTTAAAGCACTCGATTTATGATCTTATTGACGAGAATGTTTTCGATGTTGCTGAAGGCAAATCAAGACAAAAAATCGGGGGAAAAATAGGAGTGTTAATAAGAAAGTAATGAATTATAACGAAAGAATTAATTTATTATAAAAATTTGCTAAATACTCAAAAAGGTTTTTATGATGAGTGAAAACGAAAAAATTAGATTACTAAAGGAAAGAAGAAGCATAAGAAGATATGGTTCCCGTCCTATAGAAGAGGAGGTTCTTACTGAAATATTTGAGGCTACACGTTGGTGTTGGAGCGCAGTAAATAGGCAACCTTGGAAATTTTTGGTAATTCGAAACAAAGAGCTTATATCAAAAGTAGCTAAGGAATGTACAACTGGAACCTTCGCAGCTGAAGCACCCGTATTAGTAATTATTGTTGGTAATGTTGAGGCTCAACCAAATTGGTATTTGCAAGATACTTGTTTCGCTTCCTTGCAATTGGCTTTAGCTGCTTGGACTTTTGGTATTGGAACTTGTTTTATTGGTAATATAAATAGAGATAAAGTAAAAAAATTATTAAATCTTAATCAAAATGATTATTTGTTGACCGTTCTTCCATTAGGATACCCTTATGGAGATATTCCAGAACCTAGACCGCGGAAATCCTTAGAAGAAATTGTAGAATATTTTGATTAATTGTTAAGACACATCTTATATAACAATTTTTTTTATAATACGAAAAGATTTTTACACGATTAGTTAAACAAAAATTGAATATAGATGGATTTGACTAGAGATCAGATCGAACGATATTCACGCCAAATAATATTCCATACTAATCCTGAAATTAAACCAATAGAAGCTAATTAAGCGGGATAAATAATTACTTTTAAACTCTTATCTAAAATAGAGTCCCCTTAGTAAAAATAACTTTACGGGTAAAGTAACATATTTATTTACTTCCTTAAATAAATAACACACACAATATAACTCATAAAAACTAATTATATAGTGTTAACTAAATGAATAAGACTAATTTGATCAAATGTGTCTTCGCAGTTGCTATTGGCCTCTTCATGCTCCTTGTCGCGCCTATACTAGTGCAGATCACTCTGGATCCTCTTATAATTGCGCTTCAAGCTGCAGGACCTCAGTATAGTAGTGGAATAACTCTATTCTCCTTATTTTATCCTTTGTGGCGAGCTGTAGGATATGTGGCGGGAATTATTCTACTAACAATTGTCCCATCAATCTATAAAGGTAAGGAATGGACTATGAAGGTGGAATTAACTGCTTATGCAATACCTTCCATAAGTGGAATGTTCATGTTTCTCCCTTACATAAGTTTCGTAGGGGGTTTCCCCATCCCTATGATGATCTCGTTTGTTGGATTGCTGGGCTTTTGGAGCGTAATACTCTTCCATAAGCACGATAATCTTCTTGAAAAAATAGTGAACTTAATCACATATACGTTTATCGGCATGTTAGCAACACATGCGTTTGTTATTGGCATTGGAGCACAAAGAATGTTGTTGACAAGACCGGGCCAACCTGGTTTCATGGGCTTAGAATGGTGGATTTTAACTCTATCCGGTGAGGTGAATTGGATTGCTGTACTTATGCTTTTTGGTTCTATCCCTCTGATGGCAGAGCGTAAAAAAAATGGGTGGTGGCTAGCATTTGTTGCGGCTTTAACTATTATAACGATCAACATTCCAACACAAATTATTCGAACGAAGACGCTTGATTATCTGATCGGTGCGTTGCTCGCTGTTGGTTTATTAGCTCTTCTATTGATTTTCAAAGATCGATTGATTGATGAGAACCAAATTATCCAAAGGGACTAATTTCAATAAACTATTTTTTTTCTTTTCTTGATGAAAGTATTAGCATTAAGTATAAATTAATAAAAAATTTATTTTGTTAATATGGTTGTTTTTACATTTGTCGTATGTGCTGAACCTTACAAGTTCGAAGCGATAGATACAATGCTTAACTTAGGACACGCAATCCTAAAGAAGGGTCATAAAATATTAGGTATATTCTTTTATGGAAGCGGCGTCTATAGTGCGAAACGGGAAATAAATATAAGCCCATCAATGAGAGATTTGCCAAAACGTCTTCAAAATTTTGTTAACGAGAACGATATGGGTTTATCTGCATGTAGCACTTGGATGAACTTTACTGGCTTAAATCCTGAGGAATTAGTCAAAAACGCGTCTCAAGTAGGTTTAGGAGGATTGTCTGAGTGGATGGCAGAATCAGATAGAGTAATAGTTTTCGGGCCTGGAGGATGATTTTATGGTAAAATCAGTAGTTATTTTATGCGAAGATTCTCCCATTGGTAAGAATTCAGCTGTCGAAGCGATCCGAATGGGTGCTGGAATTATGGCAGTAGGAGATCTAGACGAATGTAAGATAATCTTTATGGGTGATTCAGTTTACTTTTTATCCAAGAACTTTGACCCCGAGAAAGTTAATAGGGAGGCCCCTTCGAATATTTTCCGGTTAATGGAACTTTCTGATTTAGATGTTTTCGTTCTAGATTCTGCTTTAAAAGTCGCGGGTATAAAAGAATCGGATTTAATCAACTATGATAATGTAAAAGTCGCATCCATGCAAGAAATTTCAAAATTAATCTTAGAGGCAGACGTAACTTATAGGTATTGATATGTGAAGGTGATGATAATGGAAATTGAGAAAGATATTGTATATTTATACGGATTCAGTACTCGAAAACAAGTGTATCTTGACAACTTGTTAGGCATTGTAAGTGAACAGATTGAAAATAATGTTAGTATCGCGATCGTTCTAATTCACGATGGGGTAATAGGAACATCACAAAGTGGTATAATGCCCGGTTTATTAGATAAATTGTTAAACCTCTCAATATCGGTATTTGCACTGATCCCCGATCTATTAGCGCGAGGAATTGAACTAAATACAGTAGATCCTAGGATCAAATGTATTGAATACAACGATCTTGTTGATATTTTAGCGCAAACTCCAAAAGTAGCTTCTTGGATGTAACACTAAATCTGAGATCTATCACCTTTTTATTATTAGTTATCTAATTAATCATTAATTATTTTTTAAAATCTGAACGGTAATGTAACAATGCAGATTATAGATTTAGACGAAAAATACAACGATCTTTATTTTATGTGTTTAGAAGATTGGAGCGACGAAATGAAAGAAGCAGGGGACCATAAAGAGGGTTGGTACGGTAAAATGAAAGATAAGGGCCTTGGCGTAAAATTAGCTTTGAACAAAAAGGAAGAGGTAGTAGGTATGATACAATACATTCCTATCGAGTATTCATTTGCTGAAGGAGAAGACCTCTACTATATCAATTGTGTGTGGGTACATGGCTACGAAGAAGGCGTTGGAAACTTTCAAAAAAAGGGTATAGGCACAAAACTGATAAAAGCTGCTGAAGAGGATATTCGAGGTCGAGGTGCTAAGGGAGTCGTAGCGTGGGGTGTGTCGTTACCTTTTTGGATGAAAGCTTCTTGGTTTAAAAAACATGGATACGAAAAAGTTGATAAGCAGAGTATGGCAGTTTTACTATGGAAACCATTTTCAGAAGATGCTGTCGCACCTAAGTGGATAAAACAGAAAAAGAAACCCGAGAAAATTCCTGGAAAAGTAGCAGTCACAGCATTTTTAAACGGGTGGTGTCCTTCTCAAAACATCGTATTCGAAAGAGCAAAGAGAGCAGCAGCAGAATTCGGAGATAAAGTCGTGTTTACGGAAATTGATACTTTTAATAGAGAAAATTTTTCAGAATGGGGTATTGCGGATGCCCTTTTTATCGATGGGAAGGAATTTAGAACTGGACCCCCGCCTTCTTACGAAGATATTAAGAACAAAATAAATAAACGAGTCAAGAAATTGAAATAATTTTTTTTCTATAATTTTATTAGTTCATTTAATCTATTTTATAATAATTACATCATAGTTGGATTGTAAATATGTCTAAAGTTAAAGAAGCCTATAAAGAAATAGAAGATATTATTGGTTCGAAATATATTACTGATAAAGGCTTTATGAAAGCAGCTTATTCACGAAATGTTGATCCTGCCTTCCCCGATAGATGGGCAGATTTTATAGTCAGACCTGAATCTTCAGAAGAAGTCTCAGAAATTGTAAAAATTGCCAATAAATATAACATTCCTATGGTTCCAAGAGGTGGTGGTGCAGATCTAGTCGGTGGTTCTGTTACTCAAGGAGGATGTCTTTTAGATTTAACGAGGATGAATCAAATTATTGAAATTAATGAAACAGACTACTATTGTGAAGTAGAATGTGGTATTACCTGGGGATCATTATTGTCTCAACTACATCAAAAAGATTTAACGACTGGAGTATTAGGTCCCGGAAGTGGGTATTCTGCAACAATCGGGGGTGGGTTGTCAAATAGTACAGCAGGATTTGGTTCAACAAAATATGGTTTAGTTCCGGATATTTGTTTAGGTGTAGAAGTTGTATTACCAAACCCCCAAGGTACAGTAATTAGGACTGGTGCCGCAGCTAATAAATTTGCTAAACCGTTCTGTAGATATGGTGTTGCACCAGATTTTACCGGTTTATTTATGGGAGATGTTGGAACCATGGGTATTAAAACTAAAGCTTTCTTGCGCCTATTTCCTGAAACGCCATTTAAACAACAAAGATATTACATACTAAATAGCAACGATTATAACAAAGTGTATGAACTTATGTACAAGTTACGTAAACATATTAGAGATGGATTGCATGATGTATTAGTAGTACCCCTAATTCTCGTTCAATTATTGTCAACTATGACAGAATTTAAACCAGAAAAAAGGCCAAGATTAAAAGGACCTGTTTTTTCAATACTATTAGAAGCTATGGATGAGAGAGTTTTGGAAATATATCTTGAAAAAGTTGATTCTATTATGAAAGAAGAAGCTAGACCTTTCGAATGGCAAGAGATTGATACCTCCCTTACTCTTTCTAAAGATTGGAAATTTAATCTAAAATTTGCTTATAATTATTTTAACAAATATATCTCTATTACTCCACCAAAAATTTCCTGTACTACATGTCATAAAGTACCAATAAGTGCAATTCCAGAAGTAGCAAAATCTAGTGCTCAATTTGATAATAAATACAGGGGTGAGTTACCTCCAGATAGCATGTCCCTATTTGCTACTGTAATATTCCTTTTACCTAATGGAAACTGTGTAATTGTTGGTGGATTTAACGCTGATAATGTAGAAGAACAACGCGAAACTTCTATGAAGATGTGGCATAAGAAATTAAGACATCAAGTTCGGTATGGAGGTGTCCATTATTGGCTTGGAGAAGCAATCTCTCAATCTATTGTTGAAGCTGATGCTTATACTCCTGAATTTATTCAGTTTTTCAAGGATATGAAAAAAACAGTTGATCCTAATTATTTATTGAGCCCAAAGAAGTTCCATCTGTACAATTACGAACATGATCTTTCAGAGCATATAATTAATGATGAAGATTAGGAGAATAAAGATTTCATGGAATTACTAGAACAAGCGCAACCATAAATTATTAGTAATTTTTAAATGTATAATCAATTTACAAAAATTAATCCAACTAGAAAAATATATGATGTAATTAAATTATGAGTTTTTTAAGAGAATCTGGCGGATTTATGTCTAGCCGCGAGTCTGCTGATTTTTACGATGCTGAAATGTTAGTGGTCTATTGGGAGACCAAACCTGAAATAATTGAAAAGTTACTTCCACCACCTCTAAATCCGGTTGAATCACCTATTGTATATGCTTTCGTAGCAGATTATCCAAAAACTAATTTTGGTGCTGTTTATAAAGAAGCAGCAGTTTTCCTTTCATGTGAGTATGAGAATATTGAGGGTGGATATTGTTTAGCGATGCCAGTCACAGATGATATGGCCCTAGCAGCGGGGAGGGAGGTTTTTGGTTATCCTAAGAAAATGGCTAATATTTACTACCATAAAGAGAAAAGAAATGCTGAAGGATGGGCAGAACGTCATGGGACGCGTTATTTTGAAATCAAAGCAAAATTAAATGGAAGACCTAACTCTCCCGAGTTTTTAGATCTAGTTACTGAAAGAACTGGCGGAGTTACTGGTGGTGGAATAGAAATAACTGAAGTAACTTATAACTATAAGCATTTTCCATCTCCCGATGGCAATTTTTTTGATTATAATCCCCGATTAATTAGAGAAGAAGTAGTATTTAGGCCAACAGAATTGAAAATCGGAAACGCTGAATTATCTCTCAAATCATCAGAAAGCGATCCTTGGGGCGAACTCGAAATAGAAAAAATATTAGGGGCACTATATCTAAAAGGGAATAACTCTATGTTAAAGGGACATATCGCAGCAGAATTAGAATCAGAGAAGTTCGTCCCATATTCATTCCTAAAATGGGATATTGATATCTAATCTTTTTTTTTTTAATTTCTATTATTTTCTTTCTCAATTAAAGAATATTCACCATTTAAACCTTCAAGAAAATATAAATAAGACATAAATACATCGAGAAATTCTAAGAAATAATAAATATACAAAAAGGTTATATTATGTTATTTGACATTTTTAACGAAGATTGGGCTCAAACTTTTAGCTCTTTAGAAGATATAATATGGTTCTTGATCCTTTACTTGATCTTTCTCTTAGTAATGGCGATCTTTCTTAAAATCGCTTTGAGTTTATTCAGTAGTGCGAGACACACGGAATTTGGATCTGTATTCTTAACTTCTTTTGTAATAACGGTCATATATGCTCTAACATTTTTGTTCCTAAGTGGTTGGGTTGCATGGGTAATTGTATTAATTGTAGCGTGGTTGATTATAAGTGCTCGTCATCATACAGGAGTCTTTGGTGCAATAGGAGTAACCATCGTAGCTTTTATACTCTATTTTATCGTTGCTATATTGCTTGGCATACTACTAGGTGTAACTTTAATAGTGTTACCCTTCTAAATTTTTTTTTCTTTTACAGAGAGAAATCGATAAAATTAACAAAGTTCTCCATCCTTTTCATAGCAATCGAAAATGCTATCAATGTTATCAATGTAACCAGACATTGAATTGTACCAGCTGTCAAGAAGTTCACGAAGTTGCTGTTTAATCATGTCCAAATTTTTTGCCCCATATACATATAAATATCCACGTTTATTTGTTTCTCCTTTGCCATCTTTTTCGCTGTATTCTTTTAGTGATATTGAATTCTTTTCAATAACACCAAGTTCACTAAGTTTTATAAGAGCTCTTTGAATTGAGCTTCGATCTTTATTAAATACATCAGTTAAATTCACAGTAGTCACATCGTCGTGTTTTAGTATATATGAAAAGACATTCGATTCTATTACATTGAGGCCTAATATACATTTTAATAGCTTTCCGCTTTTGAATACTTTATTCTCTTCTACCATCTCTTTTAGCTGGGTTGTTATGCTTTCCAAAAATTTACACCAAATAATTTTATATAAAATTAAAAATAAAAAATAAATTAAGTAAACGATCTTAGCTTTTCTAAGACTCTTCTCAGATGATCTTCGTTTAAAGCGCCAACTACTTTATGTATAACTTTATCATTTTTAATAAACAGCGTCGTTGGAATTCCAGTTATTCTATACTCTTGAGCTATAGCACCGACTTCGTCTACATTTAACTTAACAAAGATAAATTCTTGGTAAAGTTCTTTTTGAAGCTTCTCGAATACGGGAGCAAACATCATACATGGTGAGCACCATACTGCCCAGAAATCTATTATTAAAATCTTATCTGAGAAATTAGATTTAAGTTGATTAAATTCTTCTGCTGAGTGAATCTTAACTAATTCAGTTGGCATAGATATGGTTTTTAACAG
Source organism: Promethearchaeia archaeon (assembly GCA_029856235.1). Taxonomy (GTDB): domain Archaea; phylum Asgardarchaeota; class Lokiarchaeia; order Sigyniarchaeales; family SOKP01; genus SOKP01. The sequence continues at coordinate 20,764 of JAHQWP010000103.1, read as the reverse complement.
CATTTCAGCTTTTTTTAGCCGAATTTTATTCAAGTCGTTTTCAGTCATTTTTCTTCCATTTTAACATGTTTTTAAGATGTGAGATAGTTTATCACTAGCACACAACATTCTTAATTATGAACATTAACCCTTCTATTTAAAGATCTTGATTATGAAAAAATCTCCTTCCCTTTTTTTACATTAGAAATGTATATTATGTTTTGATGAAATGACCTTAGAAAGTCAATTTTAATCTTTCATAAATACTTAAAAGAGTAAATTTCTTTTATTTTTCTATAATCATATTTTAGTATAGTTTAAGATGAAGTTACACTCCCTTTTTATTCTAAACAAGGCAGGAGCTTGCTTATACAGTAGAAATATCACAAAAGATTTTGAGAATATAGAACCAAACTTGATAACACCTTTTTTTTCAGCGATTTTTTCGTTTTCCGAGAGTGTCATATCTAGAGAAACGCCCGAAATTCTTGAAATGGGTGGATTTAGGATCGCTTTTAAAGTAGCAGAGGAATATATTTATGCTATCTTAGCAGATACTAGCGCAAGTTTGCTGTTCATAGAATCTAGGTTAATAAGTATAGATCACGAATTTAAAGCTTTTCTAGAGAATAACGAAGTTGAACCCTACGAAGTGATTGAAAATTCCGAATTTGACGCTAAGATTGATTCAATTATTACCGGGGACGAAGAATTAGTTTCAAGTCAGCCTCTATACAAGAAAATTATCGATTTGTTTAACAGTTTAATGTTCGAGAACGAAATTCTAGGAGCTGCGTTATTTTCTATAAATGGAAAAGTAATTTTTTCTTCATTACCTACCGAAATCCTTTTATCATCCCTAAAAGAATTAGAAATAAGACATATAGTTGCAAACGAATACGCCATGACCTTCTACAGTCTGGAAAATGATCAAAAAGTATTTTCAAGAATCATAAATATTCCTTGGAAGTTAGAACCGTTATTAATCGTAGTCCTTTACGAATCCTCCATCCATCTTGGAATGTGTGAAGTCAATTTAGAAAAGATAACGAAGGCAATTGAAAACATACTTTAAACCAGACTTCTAAGAATCGGAAAAATAAAATAATCTTTTTTTATGGTTAATGATTTTGGGACTTTATGTATGATTTTATTGTTATTGGCGCTGGAATTTCTGGAGTTTCCTTCGCTAACAAGGCTTCAAAATACGCAAAAACGCTTCTTATTGAATCTCAAGATTACGATCGAGAAATACCCATAAGAACAAACATCTTTGCTGAACACAATAAACCTTTTGTTGACAGTGTTTTCTGGAACGACGATTCGATATTTCCCCGACCATTTCTTCAATTGAATTACAAAAGCGAGAAATGTGATGGTCTACTACACTCAAAGGAATTTGGAGCACCTCTTGGAAAAATATCTCATACCGAAGTATTAATCAAAAAACTCATCGATGAATTTAGAGATCAAGGAGGGACAACTCTTTTTAACGAGAATATATCTAAAATTGTAAGGCACACCGACTACATTGAAGTTATTAGTGGAAAAGGCGAATCTTTTTCTACTAAACTTCTGGTTTTAGCCACAGGTTCTCGAGGTTTTCCATTACAAAAATCCTTAGGATTTGGGGTTCCTGAATCCTATATGGGAATTTATACTAATGTTTATGCTGATGAAGCGATTCTAAATGATAATTTTAACTTCCAATACATGTTTCATTTAAATCCCAAGATTAGCCAGAATGGTCCTTTTTTCTTTAATGTTGGAAAAGGACGAATTGCAACGGGATACTTAGGGAATAGAGAAAGCCCCGCAGAGCTCAAGAATAAGCTAATTAGAATTCTCAAGAACTATCAACTAATTCAACCCTTCATGAAAGGAATTAAATGGGACGAATCCATTCCATTTATAAGTGGTGGAATATCAAAACATCCTATAAGCTCCCTTTCAAAAGATCGCGTTATCGTGTTAGGAGAAGCAGCTGGATTAGTTACAGCGTTTTTTTACGAGGGAATCTTGTGTGGTTTAGCGAGTGCTGACATTGCGGCGACATTGTTAGAAGGTTTACTCGCAAGTAACTCGAATTTCTCGAGTGCTGAATTAAAGAAATATGATGCTGAAGTTGCCAGAGTTTTGTTCACATACTTTAGAAATGGTAACGCGTGCGAATATTTATTCTATACTGAGAGTTCTTCCTCCAAAACATTATGGAATTCTTATTCTGACCTTTTAAACACCAATAAAACAGTGAGACAATATGTGTACGAAGCACACATTAACCAAGATTTATCTACACATAATACCGACAACGACAGATGGGTTGGAGAACGATTATTTGCTACAATTCCCGTCATTTCTAAAATGACACTCTGGCCAAAGTTTCTGAAAGCCATGAGCTTTTAATTTTCTGTTTAACTCTTTTTTACAATAATTTGGTTTCATTTGTGTACTAAAATATCTTTTCTGTTACAACCGAACATATTTTTTGAAAAAAATTTCTTTTTATATATCTTTATTTTTACAACTTATCTAATACATAAATTTAATTTTGATAATAAAATGTTATAAAAAAAATGGTGATTGTCTTTGGCGACAGATTATAGCGTGATTTGTAAACTAGGGGGTTATGTGGATTCAAATCCTGAACTTATAAGTTCCTATCCATCGCTAGATACTGCTGCATCATCAGAAGTTCTTTCAAAGTGCTTTCCTATAGGTTCAAAATATGGAGAATTTATTGTTGATAAATACCGCAAGTATGTTGTTCTATCTTACATTTTTAGGGTATCTCAATCAGCAGATAGAGATGATCTCTTCTCATTGTCAGTATTATTGAATAAGAGAGATAAAACTGAAATATACAAGCCCGTCTTAAAAGGATTAGTAGATATCTTGGATACTAATGGGATATTGAGCCAAGAATTATTAATGGAGTATCAAAAAACTATCTTTGAAGGGATTAACCAAGAAAAAGATATTAACATAGAAAACGTGTCAATAGATTTCTCGAACATTTTTAAAGAAATTAAATCGAAAATACTTAAACAGAAACCAAAACTAAAAGGGAGTTTTTTATAAATGGCTGAAGATTTGTTTTTACATGGTGTGCAAAACATTGGATATCTCTTGAATGTTATTGTAATCCCTTTAGCAACGATTATAGTAGGGAGGAAGCTTTTAAAGGAAAAGAAGGCAACTGGAAAACTCAATGATATTCGTGCATCAACTTTTTTCATATTTTTTAGTTTTTCATTCCTTGTTCTACTTGAATTTCTCATTAGAATGGAAGTTTACGATACGCCACTTCTAGCAAATTTATACGGTGGGAATTACAATGGATTCAATATATATTCATTAGTAATTGGATTAATCGCATCGATTAGTATTACAATTGTCACTCTGGCAAACAGATGGGATTTTTTACAATATACCTCTCTTTTCTTCTATGGAGGTATGATCCTATTATACGCGTTTACTGGTTTTGATGCTTTTTTAGAACCTTACATTTATTTTGCAGGAGGAGGGAGCATAATATTTTTATACTTTACAGCATTTCGCGTAAAAGATAACGGTGCGCTAGCAATGGCAATCTTTTTCACACTAGCATTTGGTACTGTCATTTTAGATATAACTCTGCTAACAGGATTTAGCGTAATAATTTACAATATTGTTATCCTTATCTTTTCATTAGGATGGTTTAAACCGTTTAAACAGGAGGTATCAGCATAAAATGCCAGAATTAGGTTTCTTGATTGTAGAAATCGCTTACTTTATCTTGGGAGTGATCTCTGTCGTTACGATGATAAAACACTGGAAGTTGAATAGTAATAGAATGTTAATCGCTGTATCAATATATATTATAGCTGTGCTGGTTAGGTCAATTATTGATATTGCAATCTACTCTTTTGACTTGAATATAGATGTAATAGTAGCTGGAGGACTTACAATTGGTATGATTTTGGGTTTCATTTTATTTACGATTCAATTAGAGTTCCTGTTATATTTAAAAGATTTACCTAAACTCTATACTCTTCCACTTATTTGCAGTCTTTACCTGGCACTTGGGAGAGTTCTAGTCGATACAACAATGCCTTTTATAATATATGCAATGATTGTAAGCTATGGTTCCGCATACTTTCTCATTAAAAACGGAAGAAAAAGTCGAAATGGATTAGCAATCGGAATGGGGCTGTTTTTTCTAATATGGGGGCTAGGATCGACCTTTCAAATTGAGAATCTTTTTGTTATTTTAAGATTAGTTGCAATGATGACACTCTTTTTAGGAACTAGAGGATTTTATGAGAAATATGTATTTGTCGATGTCGAAGAAGAACAGAAAATAATGGGAACCTGGATTGCAAAATTGGTAGTAAAGGATTAAAAACGATTTTTTCTATTTTTTTCTTATAATATTAATCAGATCATCAATTATTTTAATTTAATAATCTAGTTTCAAATTTAATTCTTCACAGCAAATTCTTTTTGTTCTAATGAAAAAAAGGAAAATAAATTCAATAAAAAAATTATTCTGTGGCAACATAACAAACATGAGGATAATTAAATTCGTTTTTAATTATTGAATTTTACTTTTATTTCAAGATATAAATTGTAGTATTATTTATAAAACAACTAAAAGCTGAGTATAATGGGAGTCAAAGATATTTTAAAACGAGTATTTACCAAAGAAAAAAAGATTGTTATTACCGGACTTGACAGTGCTGGCAAAACAACCATGGTAAGTTTTCTACAAAACGGTACTTTCATGGAACATGCACCCACAATGGGTAAAGAATTAAATCAAATTGAAGTACAAGGAATTCGAATAAACGTCATGGACATGGGTGGCCAAAAAGATTTTAGAGATTTGTGGATTGGAGAAGCTTCGAGTGCTGAGTGCGTTATTTTTATGATAGATGCATACGCACGAGAAAGATTCAGTGAAGCTAAAGACGAACTATGGAAATTATCTTCTATTTTTAAAAAGAAACCTTTGATAATTTTAGCTAACAAATACGATCTTCAACCTGTTGCATCAATTGGTGAAATCATCGAGGCTTTGAATTTGAAAGACCTACCTTCTTTTGAAGTAATACCGATTTCATGTAAAACCGGATACGGTATAGTAAAAGCATTTATGAAGATGTATTACAAATTAACTGGTAAGTTACTTACCCAAAAGACGAATTTGAGAGCGATCACCGTTTTTGATCAAGGAGGAATTCCTTTAACTTCATCTTCAAATGAAGATATATTGCAAGGTGGATTATTTACAGCCATTCATAGTTTTGTTAAGGAATCTTTTAATAAGGAACTCGACCAACTTAAAATGGGAGGTCATCTTATTCTATTCAAACGATCGAAACACTTGATGGGATCAATAATCGTTAGCGATAGCGATAATGTCGACGTCAAAGAAGCGGAATCAGGATTAAACGATTTGTTAACCCATTTAGAGCACATGTGCCCTGAACTCGAGAAAGAAGAATTAAATTCAGATAAAATCGAGTACTTAGTTGAGCAATACGCTTCAAATCTTTTGTAAATTTTTATCCAAGTATTATTCTTTCCTTACTTTTCCTTTTGAAAATTAATTATTTATAAGATGAGCAGATTTTAGTGTAAAGTTCTAAATAGGAAAAATTATTTATTAGTAAACTTCTCCAATAAACTTTGATTAAGGTTTTCTACTGAATTTTTGATGCCATCAATTACAGATTTAATCTCTTTTCCCAGTTCGGGTTTGATATTAATTGCCTTTTCGAGGTTCTGGATCGCGGAATAATAATCGTTTTTCTCTAAATATGCATATCCCATAAAAAACCAAGCATGTGCATAATTCGGGTCTATATCTGTTGCTTTTTTATAGGATTCGATTGCGTTATCTAGTTGTTTTTCTTGTTTATACGCGTTTCCTAAATTATAATTTGCTAGAGCATACTTTGGCTCAAATCCAATTGCTTTTTTATATGAATCAATTGCCTTATCAAGTTGCCCTAATTTTTCATGACTAAAGCCCATATGGTTCCACGATTTCGCGAAGTTTGGGCTTAGATCAATTGATTTTTTGAAGTAAGTGATTGCGGTGTCGTATTCTTGCTTTTTGTTATTTGCAATCCCAATATAGAAATAAGCGTCTATGAAGCTGCTATCTAGTTCTATTGCTTTATTACAATCTTCGATTGCAACATCGTAGTTTAGTTTTTCGATTTCTAATTGTGCTTTAGCGATCAATTTTATCTTATATTCATATTTGATAGCAATTAGGTTTTTAAATTCGGGACTTTTTATTGACTCGTTGATTGTAATGGCAGCTTCAAAGTTTTTGAAAGAATCGTCAAACTTTTTACTATCTGCTAATTGAACACCTTGCTCGACCAATAGTTTGATTTGAGAATGGAAGACTTCATCAATCGATTTCTTTATCTGTTCCATCTCTTGGAATCTACGGTCAGGGTCCCCGATAGTTTTGGCGTAATCCATTTTTTTATTGAGTTTTTCTAACTCTTTTTCATATTTATGAAGTTCTTCAGACAAGTCTCCACGATCCACTAAGTCTTTTAATTCAGACTGGTAAACTAAACCTTTTATTCTATTTATTTCCTCTTCCATCTCATGAGTTAGGTACATCTTATTAGTCATCTCTAAAGCGTCATTGAATATCTTTATGGCTTCATCGTATTCTTTATTTTTTAATTTAAATTCGCCATTTTTAACTACTTCCTCGATCTGAGCGAGGTATACTTTATTTACTGTGTTTTTTAGGTCCTCTAAATCTTCGTTAATTTCTTCAGCAATAGACATCCTTTTAGCAACGCTGATCGCAGCGTATAAATCATTAATAGCCTTTTCGTAATCACCCTGCCCAATTTTATGAATGGATTTTTCTTTAATATAATCAATCCGAGTTTTGCAGGTTTTATTGATCAAATTTGTGATTTCGTTTAATTTCTCACTTTTTCCTGCTGACTCAGCCATGGTCTTTGCAATCTCTAACGCCTTATCAAAAAGATCGAGAGCTTCATTGATTATACTAATATTCTCCTCATAGTTTTCTTTTATAATTAGTTCTTTTCCTTTATTCATAATAGGATGAATCTTTTCTAAATAGATAGGATTCAGCACTCCAGACGCAACGGAATTAATCTTCTTAATCTCTGACTTCTTTTCCTCTGTGTCATACATTTTATTAGCAATTTTTAAAGTCTCTTCGAACTTATTTGCCGCTTCGCTGAAGTTGTTTGCTTCAAATAATTTCTGACCTTCATCGATAAGTGGTTTAATTTTATTTGAATATATATGGTTGGTAAGATTTTCTAAATTTTTTTTGTCTGTTTTTTTCAAATCAGATTCAAAATAATTATCAACTAATTTCATAGCGTTGTTGTACGCTTCAAGCGCACCATCGAGATTCTCGCTTTCTCTTAACGCACTTCCTTTTTCAATTAAAATGCTAACTTTTAACGAATAAATTTCATTAATAGAATTTTCGATTTTTTTAATCATTTTGTCCTCTAGATCTTCCATATAAAACTCTTTTGCTCCATTTAATGTGTCTCTGAGCATACTAATAGCTTTATCAAATTCCTTCCTCTCTTTAACTGCCAGACCCTGAGAAAGAGATTCCTCGATCTTCGTTTTATTTATTAAATAGTTGATTTGGTTTACTTCGTAGTCTTTCATGTCTTTATCCTCAATTTTATCCGCAATCCTTACTGCTTCGTCAAATGTGCTAAATGCAGAGTTGAAGTCCGCGTTATCGATAAAATTACTAGCAGTTTCAATAATATCAATAATTTTAACGGAATAAATTTGGTCTATCTGAGATTTAATATTTGTGGTCTCTTCAACACGCTCTTCTGGCTCTTTAACACTCTCTTCAACAAAACTTAAAGCTTCCAAATACTTTTCAACAGCCTTATTGTATTCTTTTAGATTTTTAAACTCATTCCCTTCTTGCATGATCGAATTTAGTTTCTTTAAGTCAGATTTCTTTACCATTTTCTATTCGCCTAATTTAGTTAGCTTGAACAAATTACTTTTTACCAATTAACCCACTAGAATTATTCTAAATTTTAAAAACTTTTCTTATAAATACAACCCTCTACAGAAAATTTAGTTTTTAAATTTCAAAATCAATTTATATTACATAAAATAGTTTTTAATATTGGTGTAATATTGTGGCAAATTTAGATAATAAAATAATATTCGGAGGACCGATAATAACTATAAATCAGAATCAACCTCTTGTAGATGCTGTAGGAATGAGGGGAGAAAAAATAGTATCTGTAGGATCATTGGAAGATGTCAAACAAGCAATGGGTGAAAAATGTACTGTCATTGATTTGAAAGGAAATACATTACTTCCAGGCTTTACAGATTGTCATATGCATCCGATGGGCTTTATAAATCATCTATTAAATCCCGATTTGACTGATGTGAAAAGCTTAATCGAACTTCAATCACAATTAAAAGATGAATCGAAAAGAAGAAATGAGGACGAGTTCATTATAGCCTATAATTTTAGCGAAGAAAAATTCGATAATGCAATATTACCTACTAGATGGGATATAGACAAATCCTGTCCTAACCATCCCGTTTTCATATTAAGATACGATGGGCATATCGGCATCGCAAACACAAAAGCATTAAAAATTGCAAAGTTAGACGAAGAAACAATTGTTCCTGAAGGTGGTGAAATTAGAAAAGACAAGAATGGGAAACTTACAGGAGTTATTTCGGAAAAAGCTTTGAATCTTATCTTTTCGAGTATTTCAATACCTGATGATAAGTTGATTAAGGCTGCTGCGATTAAAGCTTCTAAGTATTTAGCTCAAAGGGGATTGACCTCAATTCATGGAGTTATAAATGCAGATAATCGTTTTAAAGAAGATAATAGAAAGACAGACGAATTTTCACTCTATCAATCAATTCAAAATAATTTATGGCAAGACTGTTACACTTTTATTGAAACAGAGTATCCTGATAGATTTATAGAATTAAGCAATTTTTTTGTCCAAAAAGGTAAATCTGATGATGAACTTAAAATAGGAGGTTTAAAGCTTTATCTCGACGGTTCTTTTGGAGCAAAAACAGCGTGTATGTTTGAACCGTTTACTGACGCCCCAGAAGAATGTGGATTTTGTGTAATTGAAGAAGAGGATATATATGAAAAAATGAAAGTTGCTCACAACAATTCTTCTCAGATTATTATTCACGCAATCGGAGATAAAGCTAATCGAATAGCAGTGGATTTATATAAAAAGTTATTAACTGAATTTCCGAGGAATGACCATCGACACAGAATAGAACATGCCTCTATGCTTACTAGCGATGTTATTAGGGACATGGCCACTTACGGTATAATTGCTTCTTGCCAACCCCCATTCATTACCTCTGAGTACAACTGGATAGCAAAAAGGATCGGTGAAGAACGATGTAAATATACCTACCCAATGAAATCGATAGTACATGCTGGCGTTGTTTTAGCTTCAGGATCAGATTGCCCCGTTGAGGATCCAAACCCGATATTAGGATTACATGCTCTAGTAACGAGAAATTCTTTTGTACCTGAAGAATGCTTGAGCATTGAAGAGGCGTTAAAATCATATACAATAAACGCCGCGTATGCTGCTTTTGAAGAAACAATTAAAGGTACTATAGAGGTGGGAAAATATGCTGATTTAGTAATATTGGACAAGAATCCTCTTAATACACCAGAAGATAAAATTCAAGAGATACGGGTAATGGAGACTATAATCAGGGGTAAAAAGGTTTTTAAAATTAGTGATTAATTAACATATGTTAATCTAATCTGTAAAATAAAGGTGTTCGTCAAAACCTGTTTCTGATATCAAATCTTGGCCTAGTTTTTGAATGGCTTTCTTTGTTGGATTTTGTAAAATGCGTCTACTAATGTTAACAACTTTTGCTAATTTGTTATCTGAAAAATCCCGTATAATATTATCGTATCTCGAAAAATCTATACCTGCTGTATACACTCCCGCACTGGAGTGGTCTGCTGATGATGAAACTTGCCAATGCTCTACTTTTAACTCAATTTTTGAAAGTAGTAAACTATCGGTAAACCATTCAACATATAAACTCATTCTTTTAGATTTCCTTTTTGTTGTTTTAAGCATTTTAAGTGCGCGGTTTAATCTATCGGGATGCATTTGTCTAAAAACTTTCTCTTGAAGTTCGGATAGGTCTTCTTTTACGTAGGCTTTTATTTCTTCGAGGATTACACTAACTTTTTGGGCCTTATCTTCTGTAATATCTTGATGAATAGCTTGAATATGCTGAGCAATCGACTCATCTAATTCCTGACTTTGATCAATTGAGGTTTCTTGATGGCTTTGAGCAGATGATGGAGGTGAATGCTGTATTTCAGAAGGTAAATTATAAATTTCTCTTTGTTGAATGTTGAATAGTGCCTCTAATTTTGCAGGATCTCTCCTAACTTCGTTAAATTTCTCTTGAATTTCTTCCCTAGAATAGCCCATATTCATTAAGTAAAAAGCCGCACTAGCCAATTGGTTTTCTAAAGCTTGAGAGGCATTATAGCCCCCAGCTCCACCAAATTGTTCTCTAAGTTGATCGTCCGCTACAATGCTTATTTTTTCTTCGTTGATTTCATTAAGTTTGAACGAACCTATTTTTGTTAGTAGGTGATCTACTTGATCACTACCTAAATAACTTAAATTTCCAATAGGTCCAACCATGTACGATATTTTTTCCATCTTTTGTAGAAGTTCAGCTACATCTTGTTGCGGTTTACCTTTTGAAACTGTTAAAAAGTGTTCTAAGAAACTTTTGTTAAACCCAGCTACAATTTTCACGTTTTTCTCGTCAAATTTATTAAGGTGAGTGTTTAATCCATCACCTTGATACTCAGGAGGAAGGTTAATGTTGTAGACCAATACGTTATCTAAAATCATGTATACATAATCAGACTTATCCATATGCGTTCTAAACAATTACAATTTTTTTTATAAAACCATTTTTATATTAAATAATCTAGGCAAATTTAGTAAACTAATAAAATTAATACAATAAATACTTTACATTATCGAATTTCTTGATATTTTTTTGCAATTTTTCTTGCAAAATTCATCTGTTCCTTAGTCTCAAGGCTACATGGTCTGAATTTTCGAACCCATTTTACGGGGTCTATATCTTTATGGATGAAACCATTTTTTGCTCCCCATGCCACAAGAAATTGGCCAGTTCTCCCGCATCCTGCTACACAGTGGACTACGATTGGTTCTTTCTTTAAATTGTGTTTTTCACAGATACCTAAAAAAGTTTCAATTTGCTTTTCTGTAGCCAACTCATAATCAGGAACGTTTATATGATAATATTGAAACGAGCCTTGAACATCCTTCCGATTATCGAACTCTGAACAATTTATTATAACAGAAATTCCTTCAATTTCGTAAATTGTTCGTATTGGAGGATCTGGCCACCAACTTGCCGCTATTATTCCTTTTACTATCCAAGTAAACGGTACTGATTTATACGGCATTCCATCAATAGGCCAGTAAGAAGGTCTCACCATGGCAACGCGTTTAAGAATTAATTTAACTTGAATCTTTATAATCTTTGAAAGCTATTAATTATTAATAAAATGTAATACTTATTGAAAATGGTCGATAAAAAAGATTTAAAACCCTTTGACTTAAGAAAGTATCCAATCGTTCCGCTAGTAGGCGTAGGGGTATTATTAACCCGGAATAACTCTTTATTATTAGTAAAAAGGAAATTTGATCCTGATGCCGGGTATTGGGCCATTCCGGGCGGACATTTAGACCTCGGTGAAAGAGTAGAAATAGCAGCTGAAAGGGAAGCGTACGAAGAAACTGGTTTTATAGTGAAAGTTTCTAGACTTGCAGGCATAATAGATAAAGTTATGTACGATAGTAGTGGAAAGGTTGAATACCATTACGTTTTAATTAATTATTTTGTAGAACAAACAAATGGAGATAAGAACCAGCAACCAGTACCCGATTCTGACGCATTAGACGCTAAATTCGTGCCTTTTGATGAATTAAAAGATTATAACTTAACAGACTCATTAATCGAGCTTTTAAAACAATTGAAAATAGGTTATTAGCTATAAATCCCTTTTCCCGACAAAAATGTAAATGTTTAAATAATTACAAAATAACTTATTGCATTCAACGAAATCTAATTAGAGAAGATAATAACTTATGCCAATAATTGTTGGAACAATGCGATATCCAAGCCATCAGCAGCTTGAGGTCGTTAAAAAATGGATTAAAATAAGAGATAAATATCCTGCAGATGACGCTATGGCAGTTCAACTCTGCGCTCCAGTTATCACAGATGAAAACGGTATCATTGTAATGGGAATTTACGAAGTAAAGGAGGGACAACTTGAGAAAGCTTTTAGATTTTATTCAAGTTTCCTTTATGAATTCATTGATATTGAAGGATATGAATATACCGCTAGAGTCTGGTCTACTTTTGCTGAAGCTCTTGCTATAGCGGGAATCGAAGTACCAGAAGAATAATTTTAATTAATTAAACTTTTTTTGCTTGTTAAAATATAAGAATCAAAGAGTTAGAAATTGAATAATTGTTTATTTTCTATAGCTTAAGTCATAAAGGGTTTACAGAAATGTACAAACTTAAATAGTTTCAGATTTAATTATCTCATACTCGAAATCTAACGATAAATCTTATAATAAATTAAAAGAGGTGGTAGTTATTACTTTACTTTTTAATAGAGTTTTTGTCCCTCCAGATCAAGCTAACAAAGTGGGAAAGAAATATATCGAATGGTTGAATGAAAATCCTCCAGATAAAACAGTAGATAAAACATTATGTATTTTCGCGCATTCAACTGAGGATGGAAATGTAATGGTTGTAGGTATTGGTCAAATAGGAAAAGGAAAAGAAAAAGAAGCACTATCCGAAGCAACTAGACAAGATATATTTTTGGCTAAGGCAATTGATGGATTAAAGTATAAAGTAGATGTTGTTCTTGATTTCACAGAAGCCTATAAGATTCTAGGGATGGACGCTCCAGATGTTCTATAGTAATTCTAATTTTTAAAACAGTTTTTTTTTATTTTTTCTGCTCTAATGAGTCACGTATGAATTTACTTATTTTTTCTATGGCGTTTTGACTCTCAGGTGCAACATTTGCAAATATTGGAAAGGCGTGTATCATATCTTCCCATATGTCTAGTTCCACTTCAACCCCTGCCAATGCAGCTTGCTCTGCTAAGCGATTAGAATCATCGAATAAAATTTCTGCTGTGCCAACCATGATAAATAGAGAGGGTAATCCTTGAAGATCTGCATAAATTGGGGAAATATAGGGATTTGTGGGATCGCTTTTATCAACATAAAGACTCGCTGCAAAATCTAAATTGTACGGAGAAGTAAATGGATCCATACTTGCCCTTGCTTTAAAAGTTTCACCCGTAAAAGCTAAATCTGCCCAAGGTGAAATACACACAGCAGCGACTGGAAGTTCGATTCCCATTTCTCTTAACTTTAAAAGAGTAGCAATAGTCAGACCTCCTCCTGCTGATACTCCTACAAATACGATTTTGTTTGGTGGAAACTTTTTTTCCTCAATAAGCCAATTGTAAGCTTTGACAGCATCATTTAATGCTGCGGGGTAAGGATGTTCAGGTGCTAGTCTATAATTTATGCCTAGGAGCTGTGCTTTAGCTAATCGGGAGATTAAGACTGCGTGGTATTTAGATATCTCAACCGATCCTGCGATATAAGCTCCGCCGTGCAAAAATAGTATTATGCGGTCATTTTGCGATTCAGGAGTACTAAACAATGTACCTTTTAATCTATCGATTTCTATTTCTTCGGATTCTACATCGTTGGGGAGTTTAACTCCTTCAGCTATCGATTCCAATCCCTTACGGTGTTCTTCCACTCGTTTTTTAATTTCAAGGTTTCTACCATACCATAATCCCTTAATTACATATCCCATCTGTTTGCTAACCATATTTTTTCCCCAATATACCTTTTAATATAAAAATTTTACAATCTGAAATAAATATAAAGATTGATAAGTGCTATTTGAATTGTTTTATTATTTATTAAACGAAAGAATTTAATTCTACTTTTATTATTACATATAGAAAACTATCATTTTACGATTTGTAAACGCTAAATTAATAGATAAAGGCTAATTGATTTGTCCACACTGATTAGAACTGCTCGAGACGGAAAAATTACTAAAGAAATGGAAATAGTTGCCCAAAAAGAGCAAGTTGATGTTGAATTTATTCGTAAAGGAGTCGCAAAAGGACGAATTGTCGTACCAAAATCAAACCAACGCGATACCGAACCCATGGGTATAGGCGAAGGCTTACTAGTAAAAATAAACGCTAACATTGGTTCCAGTAAACGAGTATGCAACATTGAAGAAGAGCTAGAAAAAGCCAAGATCGCAGTAAAGTTTGGGGCAGACACAGTTATGGATTTAAGTACTGGAGTTACCGAGGCAGATGTTAATAATATCAGAAATCAAATTTTAAACGAGATAAAAGTTCCAATCGGAACAGTTCCAATCTACCAATCGGCACTAAGAGCTTTAGAGACAAAAGGAGCTATTATTAATTTTGACGAGGACGATCTCTTCAACGTAGTGGAACAACAAGCTAAAGAAGGAGTAGATTTCTTTACCATTCATGTAGGGGTGACGAAAGAGCTTGTTAATTACTTAAAAGACCATCCAAGAAACATGGGAGTCGTTTCTCGTGGAGGGACATTTTTAGCCGCTTGGATTTTAGAAAACGATTTAGAAAACCCATTTAATCGAAATTACGAATATCTATTAGACATGGCCAAGCAATATGATTTTACTCTATCTCTCGGAGATGGGATGAGGCCAGGTAGCATTTTTGATTCAACCGATTACGCACAGATTCAAGAACTTATTGAAATCTCTAAATTAGTAAAGCGAGCGTGGTCAGAGAATGTACAAGTTATGGTTGAAGGCCCAGGGCATATACCTGCTAATGAAATAGAAAGAAACGTAAAAATTATGAAATCTTTATGCGATAATGCCCCTTTTTATGTCTTAGGTCCTTTAGTCACAGATATTGCTCCCGGATACGATCACCTCGTGAGCGCTATCGGTGGTGTTATGGCAGGATTAGCCGGTGCAGATTATCTCTGTTACGTCACTCCTTCTGAGCATTTGGGATTACCTAATAAGGAAGAAGTAAAAAGAGGGGTGATTGCCTCAAAAATCGCAGCCCACGCAGTAAATATTGCCAAATACGGTAAAAAAGCGTCAGATTGGGACTTTAAAATGGATGTGGCTCGAAAAAATCTCGATTGGGAAGGGATGATAAAACACTCAATCGATCCAGAATTATCAAGGGAGATTCATTATCGAAATGGAGATATGGATGATGATGTGTGTTCCATGTGCGGAGAATTTTGCGCCATTAAAATTTTAAAGGATGCTCTTGACAAAAAAGCGTCAAAGAAAATTATCTAATTCAAAATCGAACTATTTATTTTCTGAAGTTTGTTAATAACATCTACTGCGTTTTTACCAAATAATCTAATCATTGGTTCTTTTCTAACTGATCCTTTGTCCCAGATGATATCTGGAATCCTCCCACTCTTTTTTATACTTCTTTTTATTAACCATTGCATCGTAGATTCTTCTGTAATCATTATTTTTTCCGGTTGATGTTCTCTAACAATCTCTTGAAGTAATAAATCTGTTTTTTCTTGAAGTATTTTAATCCATTCTGATTTGTATTTTAGATTTACCACAAAATTTATGGAATTATCAAATTTCTTAGCCTCGAGTATTAATCGTGCCGTATGATCGGATTTCCCAAATCTAATTTCACCGGATGCTTTTGGGTATCCTCCTACAATTGTAATTCTCCCTTCGATACCCGCAATATCCTCCTTAGTTGCTGCGTTAGGGAGCGATCCTGAAATATTCATTCTTACTTCTGGTATTAACATACTAAATTTACGTTCACTCGAAATAAATTGGTAAATCTCCTTGATTTGATTAATAACTTTAATTTGCTCTTGATCAAGCGTTAAATCTATAATTTTTCCCTCATGGGGTAGTTCAATAAAATTAAGGAATTTATCGTCAAAAAAATGTTCAGATTTTTCTATAGATTTCAGTATGGAATTTCCTAGTGATAGATAGGCGGAAATTGCTGAAGAAAAAACACAACCAGTTCCGTGGACATTTCCTTGGAGCGATAGTTTTGGTTTCTTATATATTTTAAATCTGAGATTCTCTTTACCGTTAATTAATTGATTCAAACAAGCCAAGTCAAATATGTAATCCTTATCCTTTCCTGCACTTTTGATTACGACTGCTTTTTGAATTTTTGAGATTTCCTGATCCAAGTACATTTTTTTAACTATTGTCTCTGCAGCTTGTTTTAGAGCTTTAATATCATCAATCGTTCTATTGTTGAGTTCAATATTAGCGAAATAACTAGCTTCTTCTAGGTTTGGAGTTAGAACAGTTACTAAAGGAAATAAGTCTCTTTCAATTTCATGTTCAAGACCTTCGCTCGATATTCGTTCGCCTACACTGGAAATAGTAACGGGGTCCAAAACAGCTGTCAGATCATGAGTTAGGATCGTATTTTTTATAACATCTAAGGCTCTAATATCGGGTATCATCCCTATTTTCACATATTTGATTGGGTATGTGTTCAAAATCGCATCAAGTTGCTTGTCTAAATCCTCTGAGAGCGATTTAAACCCATAGAATTCAGTAGCAGTTTGATATGTAAGAGCTGTAATTGCCGAGAAGGGGTGCACTCCTATTCGATCAAAAGTTCTGATATCTGCTTGAATTCCCGCCCCTGAGGTAGGATCGGAACCAGCGATGGTTAAACAAAAAGGTTTCATAATATAATATTAGTAAAAATAGAAGCTTATTTAACTCTTTCATAAGCCCATTTTGCTTTATCATCTAAACCTAAGGCTTCGTATGCTTTTCCAAGGTATAGAAATCCCTCGGGATGGTCGTATTTTTCTTTTACTAATTTAAATAACTGATTAATTGCCAGATCAAAGCGCCCTCTCATGAAATTTATTTTTCCCTTTAAAAATAAAATGTCTTGTCCCATTTGGATTGATGTACTCCCGTTGTTATGTAAGTCTAATCGTGATAAAGCGTACTCGAATTCTCCTTCTTTAATCAAAATTTCGATGGATTCAAGAAACTTCATAAAAATTATTTTAGAAGCAACTTGCTCCATCTTTTTTACGTCTTCTTGTTTTGCTTCCTTCTCTATAGAAACTAGTTTTTCTGTCTCCTTTTGATCAATAAAATCTTTAAATTGGGCGATAATGCGATCTGGATACGGTTCTCTACAGAGAGGACAGTTTGAGGAATGAAGTAACCATTCTTTCAAACAATCCATATGAGCGAGATGACCATTTGGACAATCTTGGGAAGAATGTAGGCCTTCTATAATACCCAAATGGCAAATAATACATGTAGTCATATCAATCAGAAACTATTTAATAAATTATAAAATTATCACTTTTAAGTATATGTTGTTTTTAATAATTCATTCTAGTATATTCGTATTATTTAGTGGTCCATTATGTCTGTAAACAAAAAACGGCTTTTTAACGAGCTTCTCACTAAATTTTTACTCAAATATGAAGATGTAGATGCTCTTATTGTCTCCGATCACGAAGGTTTTATCATAGCTGGGCAAAAGAGAGCTACGGTAGATATGGAATTAGTATCGGTTTTAACCGCTCTAATAAATCCCGTTCTTGAAAGAATACGAGACGAATTTGCGTTCAAAAAGTTTGGGTCCGCAAGTTTTGACACAGAAGAAAATCGATTACTCTTTATTTCTATAGATGAAAACACGACGCTTAGCGTAGTTTTAGACACAATGGCTTCTGTTGATAAAATAAGCCCCTATGCTTACTTTCTAGCCGAAAAAACAGCTCAAATCATTAATGCAACCGAAGAGGATATTATTCAGGTTGATATGCCTGATTTTGGAACTGAGATTGATACTACAACCGATTCAAGTAGAATTAAAGAACAGATTTACCAGAT
The DNA here is from genome assembly GCA_029856235.1 of Promethearchaeia archaeon. Taxonomy (GTDB): domain Archaea; phylum Asgardarchaeota; class Lokiarchaeia; order Sigyniarchaeales; family SOKP01; genus SOKP01. The sequence goes on along the minus strand of JAHQWP010000103.1, from coordinate 2,703 downwards.
GCGTTTAGATTCAGGAGGAATTTATAAATTTAAATTTATAATTGTAGGTGATAAAGCAGTAGGAAAATCATCAATTGTACGAAGGTTTGTTGAAAACAAATTTTCTCTCGATTATCGCTCTACGCTCGGGTTAAATGTGCTTACACATTCAATGAAATTCTATGGAAACGAGGTTAACTTTATGCTTTGGGATCTTGGGGGGCAAGATTATTTCAAACGCTTTAGAAAGACTTATTATATGGGGGCTCAAGCTGCTTTTATCGTATTCGATGTTTGTCAACGGGAAACTTTCACAAATGTGAAAATATGGTATAAAGAACTGGAAGCTTTTCTCGATAACAAAAATATACCAATTGTTATCGTAGGAAATAAGATTGATTTATCTGATCAGAGAATTGTTCAATATAAAGAAGGAATGTCATTAGTTGACGAGCTTTCACAACAAAGTAGCTATGGAAACTTTTCTTATATCGAAACCAGCGCTTTAACAGGCGAGAATATTGGAGAAGCTTTTAGCTTAATAGCATATAATTACATTTCGAAGAGTAAAGAAAGAGAGGAACAAAAATTAAAAGCAAATTTAATTGCTCAGATCAATTCAATTTTAAACAAGAACAAGAAATTAGAGATTACATTTATAACCGAAAATCCATTTTGGAGCCCTGGGTTGCAGATCTTGAACGAAGTTAATAGCTTATGTGAATGCGACAAGTTAATAGACAATAAAGAAAAAAGGTTGTACGAGTACTCCAATGGATTGCTTGTTAAAAACTTTCTTTTTGATAGTATAGATGTTGTAGAATCTGATGGTGTTTTTGTAATCTTTGATGCAAGAAATAAGGAACATATTGATCCTAAGTGGAAGGAAGTTGTAATCGATATTATTAGTAATTTGCAAGAGAATAAGGTAATACTTATTGGTGTACGAGTTTCAGATGAGATCGATTGGTCAGATATAATGGAAGAATTTAATGTTAATGAATATTTGGAAGAAAAGATGGTATCCCTCTTATTTTTTAAGATAAGTTTCGAGTATCGACTTGAAATTTATGACGAACTTGAAGTTATGTTTAGTACCATAATTAATTCGCAAAATTCATTGTAATTTTATGTTCCAAAATCTAATATTTTCAAATAACTACTTTTAAAAATAAGTTATCTTATATGTATGATAAGAATATTTACTTCTTGATCTAATTCCAGTTTGAAGGTGTATTCCAATGTCGGTGAATAGAAAAAAACTGTTTGATGAGATCTTAAACAATTTTTTGGAAAGATTTTCTGATGTAGACGCAATTATTGTATCAGATAACGAAGGTTTGGTTATTGCGGGGGAAAAAAGAAAAGACACAGCAAGTAATATAGAAATTGTATCGGTGTTAACTACTCTAATAAATCCTGTCTTAGAAAGAATAAGAAACGAGTTCAGCTTTAAAAAATTTGGCACAGCATCGTTTGACACGGACGAACACCGCTTGCTTTTTGTCACTATTGATGAAGAGAGAATTCTAAGCTTGATCTTTAATAGCATGGCCTCAGTGGAGAAGGTTGCTCCCTATACTTACTTTTTAGCTGAAAAAACTGCTCAGATACTTAATTCTCAAGAGGGGGATACCCTTCAATTAACGATCCCTGATTTTGATTATGAAAAAGAAAGACATAAAAGACTAAAAGAATCAATAACTCAATCTGAATTAGATGAATTTGTAGGATATTCTTTTAAATTCGTAATCGTTGGAAACCATGAAGTAGGAAAAACATCATTGATCCGTCAATTTGTAGAACGCAAATTTTCTCACGATTACCGGGCCACAATTGGCCTTAACATTTTTGCTCATAATTTTGACTTCCAAGGAAACGAATTGAATGTTCAGCTATGGGATATTGGAGCCCAACAGTATTTTAAAAGGTTTCGCAGGATTTATTACAATGGTGCGGAAGCTGCTTTTATTGTATTCGATATCACTAATCGTGACTCTTTTGATAAGGTTCATGAGTGGTATAAAGAACTAAATGAATTGATTGATGAAATAAATATTCCAATCATTCTTGTTGGGAATAAAGATGATTTAGCTGAAAAAAGAGTGGTCTCTTCGTCTGAAGGAGAAGCCCTAGCAAAATCATTGTCAGAAAATGGCATAAATTACATTGAAACGAGCGCTCTTACAGGAAATAATGTTCAAGCCGCCTTTGAATTAATAGCTTACCACTATATCATTAAGAGTAAAAAAAAGGAAAAAGAGCGAATCCAAGAAAGTTTAACCGAAGCTATTCTTACGACTTTAAAAGATCTTGTTATATTAGAATTAACTTTTATTTCCGAAAATTTGAATTGGAATCCCGGCTTCCAGACAATAATGAATATCGAGAAATTAGGCGAATTTTCGAAATTAAAAGACAACCACAATGAAAAGTTATATCCCTATAAAAATGGCTTGATAATAAGTAGCTATACATACGAAGAGTTCAATCTCTCTAATTCGGATGGTGTTTTTGTTATCTTTGATGCTCGAGGAAAAGAACACATTGATCCTAAATGGAAAGAGACTCTTATGAATATCATAAGAAAATTAAGGAAAAAACGAGCTGTTCTGATAGGACTTCGGGTTTCTGATGATAAAAACTACCCACAATTGATGGAAGAGTTTGTTATCGACAAAGATTTAGAAGATAAGGTAGTATCAGTTCTCTTCCTCAAGATTG
>JAHQWP010000102.1 GCA_029856235.1 Promethearchaeia archaeon | reverse complement strand
GTCTTCCCCTGAGCAAAACTCATCTAATAAAATAATACTATAATAGTAACAATAAAATATTTTTTTAACCAATTTGAAAAAGGAATTTCTGGAAATCGTCTCATCTTTTTCAACAAAAATCTGCTCTTTTATTTCATATCTGTTATTTTTCACGTCTATTTTAAAGTAGACCTCCTTGTTAAGAAAAAAGTATCTTAATCTGGTAAAATATAATCTTATTTTTTCTTTTTTCAAAGAATTTAACGCCGCAATTCTTTGATTTGAAAGTTTTGATAAGAGTGATATAGTTAAGAAATTTTTATTTTTTATTTTAAAGACATTCATATTTTCGTCTTTAGTTCCTGGAGGAAAAGAGAACATGAATCCGAAATCTAGTTTAGAATCAGGATCGGGTATTTTTTTTCTCAAAATTCCTTCATCTATTAAGTATTCGCGTACTACATTCTTAAGATTGTTTTTTTTAACCGACATTTTCAATTAATTAGAATTTAGTTTTTGATTAATTCCTAATAGAATCTTAACATTATAAGATATTAAGTTTTTTGAAGAAACTAATACAACTCGTAACACTTCAAACATAATGTGCGAATTATGAATAAGTATAAAAAAAACAAAAGAATAATATAACATACCGAAATTAGATGTTTTTAAACGAGTTTTTTATGCCATCAGATATACAACTGATTAATGGGATTGGAAAACAAACCGCAGAAAGAATGAAACAGAATGGGATAGACTCAATAGAAAAATTAGCGTCATCTAACATTGAAGATTTATTAAAAATTAAAGGCATTGGGGACACTACGGCAAAACAGTTTATTTTTTCTGCCCAGAACTATCTCAAGAACATTAAAGGAAAAGAAAGAGGCACAGACATCATTAAAGGAGAGATAAAAAGGTTCTCAACTAATCCAAAAGAGTCCATGAGTGTTTCTAAAACCTCTTCTTTAGAAGACCTAGTAGTTCCAAAACCTTCTAAGAGAGGTTTTGATACCGCTCAAGAGTATAGTGAGAATAGGATAGTAGGAAGAATTGAGAAAAAAACAGTTAAAAAGGAAAAAATACAATCCCCTCTTAATTTAGAAGAATTTTTGGGTGATCCAGAAGCGCCTACTTCGGAAAAAATTTTAGACAATACGACATACCTTCCTGAAGAAACTAGTATTGAAATGCCTATTAAACCTTTTATAACATTAAAAAAAGAAAAAACAGTACTCACAGGAGCAGGGAAGGTTAAGTCAAAAAAGAAACAAAAAAAAAAGAAAGATTCTGTTAAGAAAAAGAAGGATATTGAAAAGAAAGATACTGGTAAAAAGAAGGAAAAATCTATAAAGAAAAAGAAAAGTATTGAAAAGAAAGAAACTGAAAAGATTAAGAAAGATTCAGCTAAGAAAAAGAAGGATATTGAAAAGAAAGATACTAGTAAAAAGAAGGAAAAATCTATAAAGAAAAAGAAAAGTATTGAAAAGAAAGAAGCTGAAAAGATTAAGAAAGATTCAGCTAAGAAAAAGAAGGATGGTTCTGAAAGAAAAAAGAAAGAACCTGATAAAATAAAGAAGAATTTACCTCCTATGACAAAAATAGAGTCTATTCAAATACGATCTAAGAATCAACCTCAATCTGTCAAAACGCAACAATTAACGCAACTAGATCAAAAATTACACTATGAAGAAAGTACAAAAATTAAAGAAGAAAAAGCAAGAGAAGACAAACCATCGATTGGAACATTTTTCTCTCCAGAAACAATGGAAAAGATTCGTTTCTTCCATGCCAAAATAAAGCATTTAGAAGTCGCAATCCAGAAAAATAAAGATTTTTTGCTCCACGACCTTGATTCTATTATAGATTATGTTGAAATCCTTAATATTAATTACAAAAATCAGAGCCAAATAAAAATCTTTAACGAATTAGATATCACTCCATCGTTTTTTGATCCCCTTGAAAAGAAAGAAATAAAAATACATGATCTAATGTTTGAATGTGCTCGCGCATTATGGGTAGCTGCACAAGCAAACTCTTATCTTTCTAAAAAATTCGAATCTGAAGGCTTATTAAAAAACGCAATAGTAGCGATGGTAGAATGTAGCAAAATGTATAAAACTGCGGCATATTTTAGTGCGGCGTGTAATCGCCAAGAAAATAAGGGTACTACATTATCTGCTGAACACCTTGAACTAAATTCTGAGGAATCTCGAATTCTCTCTCAAAAACTCGCTACTATACGCGAAGAACAAAAACAAAACCTATCGATGGCATCAAATCTGTATGCGGGATTGAGTGCTCTAACAAAAAGATTATCCTTTTTAAAAAGATATGATAAAGTAAAGGAGAATCAGTTAAAAGCTCAATATAATTATGATATTGGTAAAGCTTGCCATTTAAAAGCTGAATCATTATTAAAAAAGCCAGATGATAGTGTATATAAAGAAAGCATTGAAGAATTAAAGAAAAAAGCTAATTACTATTTCAATAAAGCAGAAAAAACTTGGGAAAACATGTTAAAGGATATAAAAGAACTCTCAAATGAGGAAAGCCGAAATATAAAAACTAAGATATCAAGTATTAATGAGCACATCATACTAAATGATGTTGAAACGATAAGTGAAAATGAGGCTATGAAATTGCAAGATCCGGAACCGTTAATAATCGTCCCTGAAAATATAGCTCCATTTTTACCAAGAACTACTAATTTTTTAACTCAAAACACACAAAAAGATCTTAATTTTCACGCTTATAGACGCTATAAAGATTTACTCTCAGAAATCTCGGTTGAATATAACGAAATGGATGAGTTACAAAATAGGAAAGCAGGAATTGGTCGAACATTGAAACAATTGAAGGTTTTATATGACAATAATGATATTGATATTAATGAGTTTACTCATCTTTTTGAAAAATATTCAACTATGCTCGCAACCATTGATCATGTTATGGAAAAATTAAAAAATCCTAAGGCACAAAATAAAAACGATAAACAACAAATAAGAGAAACTAAATCTCAAACATGATCTTGATCTCAATCACAAGTGTTTAAAAATTGAAATTTTAGGTTATCTATAATTGAACTTAAAAATTCAGCTAGTTTCTTTGATATATATAAAATGATAGGTATAAATTGAGAATTAGCAATTTCAAAATAACACAGATAGTTATCAGCTATTTTTCATTTTTGGTATAACAAAGTTTATTTTCTTTATAACAAATTTCTCAGAAGGATGATTAAGTTTAAAATGAACTATTGAATAAGTATAATATAGGTATTGAATTCAAATATTATGTGGTTAATATGCACTCGATTATGCAAATAGCAAATGGTATCGGAATATTGAATGCAGAAAGGATGAAACAGAAAGGAATAGATACTATAGAAAAACTCGCATCTTCTTCTGTGGAAGCTTTAATTAGAATAGATGGTATTAGCGTTAATAACGCGAAAATGTTTATTGAAATCGCTAAGAAACATCTAAAGAGTATGAGGACAAAAGAAAGAATACAGAGTATAATTAAAAAAGATAAACCTCAAAAAGACCCAAATACTGAAACGAAAGCTTGTGATCTAATGATATTTGGAACGAGTCGACATAAGATTTCTTTAGATTCCATAAAGAAACTCGCGTCATCCAATGTAGAAGATATTTCTAAACAAAAGGGTATTGAAATATCGAACGCAAAAAGGTACATCCATATTGCGAATAAGTACCTTGAGAGTATGAGGACGAGCGAAGAAGTAGAGACTATAGAGATAATACCTTTAGAAGGTGAAATTAAAGTTCCAATAAACTCAAAACTACAAAAAGTAACTACGAGCCCAAAATTAAAAGGTTTGCAATATTCTCAAAAAGTAGCTGTTACAACGCAAAGCCCAAAAAAGGGAGGAACCTATCAAAAACTGGAGGATGTTAAGGTTAAGCCGGTTAAGAAACCCAGTTCTGTAATTGATATAAAAACGGGTCAAAAAAAGAAATCAACCACCAGTCCACCGATTCTGAAAACCTTTTTTGCTTTAGAAACATTGCAAAGAATTCGTTTTTTACACTATAAAATTAAGAATTTAGAAGATGCATTATGGAAAGACAATGAGTTCTCCTTTTCAGAGCTTAATTATGTTTTAGATTACGTAAAAATCCTAAATATGAATTATAAAACCCAAAGTCAAATTAAGATTCTTAAAGAACTAGAAATCTCGAATACATTCTATGATACTATCGAAAAGAAAGAAATAAAAATATGGGATTTAATATTCGAGTGTTCACGCGTTTTATGGATTTCAGCGCAAGCGTATTCAATTCTTTCTAAAAAATACGAAGCAGAAAATTTGATGGAGAACGCAATAGTTGCTATGGTAGAATGTAGTAAAATGTATAAAACTGCGGCATATTTCAGTGCTGCATGCACTAGACAGGAAAATAGAGGTTATACATTATCTGTCGAGAATCTTGAATTAAATTCCGAAGAATCCCGAATATTTGCTCAAGCTCTTGCAACAACAAGCGAAGAAAGTAAGAGAAATTATTCCATGGCTGCGAAATTATCTGCAGGATTGAGCGCATTGACCAAACGATTAGCATTTGTTAAAAGATACGATAAGAATAAGGAGAATCAGTATAAAGCCCAATATCAATATGATATAGGTAGAGCCTGCCATTTAAAAGCAAAGTCCTTATTTATTTTGTCACCTGAAGAAATAGATGAAGAAAATGTAGAAAATTTGCAAAAGAAAGCAAATTATTACTACCACCAAGCAGAAGATTTATGGGAAGATATGTT
>JAHQWP010000101.1 GCA_029856235.1 Promethearchaeia archaeon | reverse complement strand
TAACTCAATGTTATCTCACTATAAAGAAGAATCGATCCTTCATCACCAGTGATTTCATCACCAGAAACTATAATAAATATTAATCCCTGATATGATGGATTAATTTGAATAGTGTTTTCAAACATAGATATGTTATTTACCTCCCAGTAAGGATCATAAGGTTCTCCCAACATAAAAGCGCGTACGTTAAAAAAGTATATAATCTGGAGAGAAATTGTTGCATTATCAAACAATTTGTTCCTGATGTTATTAGGGTAGAAAGTGTTGCTTAAAGCAACAACGCAAAATTATTAGGTAAATCCTAATAGGAAAGTTTTTTTTCACTATTTTTTTTAATTGTACTTTGCTTTATTAGTTGGATTTAGGGAAGTCCCGCTCCCGGAATATCGACTTTAACGAATTCAATCCTACCCGCGTCTCTTGTATCCTTTGACGTTGCGACAAAAAGAGTTTTGCGATCCGGACCTCCTAGCATGCAAGCATAGGCGTCATTTTCTACTTTTACTACATGCGTAATCTGCCCTCCCTCTAGAACACGGACAACTTTTCCATTTCCAGGTGCAGCAAGCCATACGCCTCCTTCTGCGTCTAAACATATACCATCCGGAGCCAAAGATTTAAGGTTAGCCCAAACTCTACGGTTTGAAAGCGAACCTTCATCCGAAATATCAAATGCCGTCAATCGAGCAGCAAAAGTTTCAGCTATTATGAGGGTCTTATCGTCTGGAGTAATGACAGTTCCATTTGGAAAAGCCATTTTATTAGCTACGACTCTCGCTTCACCATTCGGATTTACTAGTATGAGTTTGGTTGGTTTAAAAGGTTCTCCATTAACATAATCGAATCCAAAATTTCCGATATATGCTCGTCCTTTTTTATCTACTACCATATCGTTGCTCCAAACTATCCCGAATTTATTTAAATCTGCAACAACGTTAACTCCGCCAGTATCAAGTCTCAATAAGCAGTTATCTACCATTGAAACTACCAATAATCTGTTGTCAGGAAGCCAACCTAGACCGGAAACTGAGGTATTTCTTTCAAGTATTGTCTCCTTATATCCATTTAAATCAACTGTCAATACTTTACATGATGCCATGTCAGCAAACCATAGCTTACCGTCATGCCATCTTGGACTTTCGGGGAACAACAATCCTTCAAGTAATACTTCTGTTCGAAGAGTTATTGTTTTACTCATAATTTGTATATTGAAACTTAGTTATTAAAATCACTTTTTGAGGGTAAAGAGAGTAGTTTGTTATATGTATTATAATCAAAAAGTTAATTATGTTATCTTAATTATTACTCAATTAATAAACGTATGAAATTATTGAAAATAAAATGAACGAAACCGAGAAAGAAAATAGCGATAACTCTGAAGGAATTGAAGAATCAGAAAAGAAGTCAAGACGCCTTAGACCTACCAGAAAAACACAGAGCCAAGTATTACAACAAGCGTTAAATATTCAGCCAGATGATCTTAAAAACATTGAAGATAAATTAGCAGTAGTTAAATTCTTAGATTATATAACAGAAGAACCTTTAGATTTTGCATTTAAAGATCGAGCTATAGGCCAATATACGGAAAAGATAAATGAAAGAATGGATAAATTTGCTTCTACCGGAGAAGAAGACAAACTCATTAAAAAAGGATTTGAAGATAAGAAAATTCTTGAAGCAGTTGAAAGGATAAAAACCAGAACTGAAGAGGTAGCGATTAGTAAAGGAATGAATAAATCAGTAGAAAAAAAGTTCCGAAATCTAAATTTTATTATGACAGGCGCTTTAGTAGGTGTTTTTATAGTATTTATTATCCTTCAAGTTACAGGATTAATAATTGACACATCGTTTATGCTACCCTTTTTATGTGTTTTATGTATTATACCTCAATTTCTAAGGAGCTCCGTTACTAAAAAGTGGTATCGATTTAAAGAAGAAAATCGAAATGAAGTTTATACTATAAATCGAGAGGACATTTTGGTTATAAAGAGCTATGTTAGTGAAGTTTTAGCTAATGTTAGATCAAATCTTATAGAACTAAAGGTGCCTTTGGAATTAATTAAGTTCTCTCTCTTCCATAGAGATTACGAGGATTTTAATGTAATTAACCAGAGGCAAATGAGAGGTTTAACAGAATACTTTGTCACATTTGAATATCCAGAAGGTATTGAACCTTTCCCTATTCCTACAACCTTACAGCAACAATACAACCAGCCTGTATTTGCAGAGAAGAAGAGAGATGAAACACCTGAGAAAAACTTCATCGTCTTAACCGAAATGAAGGGCAAAGAAGGAATTATTACGAGTTTTCTTCCAAGTTTAAAGGATAATCTTGCTGAGAAAATCAACAAAATGTTAACTGATTCTGATTTTTCTGAACCAGATATCGAGTTCAGTAGTATTATACCTAATTATCCTACTGAAACTGCGATTTATTGCGTATGTGGGGAAATCGCGAAAATTGAAACTGTTCATGTATGCGAATGGAAAAATAAGTTCAAATTTTACTTGTTTGTAGGGAAAGAATGCACCTGTGGCGAACAAATATATGCTATATCTTTAATGGATGAAGCTGATGTAATTCCTAAAGAGCTACAAGATATTTTTTAAGTTTTGCTTACTATTTATTTACATACTTACTTTTTTTTAATTTTTGAGTAATAATCGTATAAAAGTTTATAACCGCGAACTGCGCGTTCTATTTCGTTTTCAAATACGGGAATTTTCAACTCTGTTGCGGACTTGGTAACTCTTTTTGCTCCTTCGCGCTCTGCTTGAATTAAAATGGTAATTATTGGTTTATTTGGATAATTCTTAATAAGAGGAGAATAAATATTAAAATCAAATTCGATTTCAGTAAAAAACTCTAAGGCTAAAATTAATCCATCGACAGCTTCATCCTTTAGCAAGATTTCTGATGCTGTGTTGTAGATACCACATATTTTAATTCCAACAAATTTTTCTGGAGGCCAATAATCTACGGGGTTCCCAAATTCACAAGTGGATCCTCCAACTTTATCTTCTATTATTTCTCTTGAAATTTCGCTAGGTTTGGCAAGCGCTAAATTTTGATTTCTCATTTCCTTTATAATTAAATGAATTGCGCCTGAACTAGGTCCAATTATGCCTAAATTGATTCCTTTAGGTTCTGGACACCATAAAAATATTTTTGCAATTTCGAAAAGTTCAATATAATTTAACACAGCTATTCCACCGGCTTTCTTCAGTTCATTCTCTTGAACGTCGTCTTTACCGACATAATAAAATAATATCGGTTTTTCGGAACTGACTTTCCGAACCGCTTCTATTAACTCTTTTGTAATGTCTCTGATAAACAGTGAAATAACTTTAGTAGTATCGTCGTGTAAGAAATATTCTAACACATCAGCTTCATTTATGTGAAATCCCTTACCTAAATGTATAACTTTCGATATTGGTAATCTTTGTGAAGGCGTCCACCAACCCATCGCTCCTGCTAACCCTCCAGATTGAGCTATAAAGCTTATTCCTTCTTTTATATCTTTATTCCCTCGCATTATATGTTGTCGGACGGGAATTATCGAAGTAGTAAAGTTATTGCTAAAATTGATGATACCTAACATCGAAGGACCCAAATAAGTAATGTTGTATTTGCTGCAAGTTTCGTGTAGCTTAATAGTTAAATCGTTAATATTGGTTCCTGGTTTTAATTCGGTTTGAATCGCAATATATTTAACACCAAGTTGGCCTAAATTTTCGACAACTTCAAGAATGCCGTTTCCTAAAACTATTACAGCTAATTCTGGAATTTCAGGTAATTCCTCAAAAGAATGGTACGATTTTACACCTAAAATATCATTGGCATTAGGATTTAAAATGTAAAGCCTTCCCTTGTAAAAAATCTCTAACAAGTTTTTCAAGACTGTGTAGCTAAAAGAAAGAGCTTGTCGAGAAACTCCAATTATAAGAACGCTTTCTGGATTAAAGAACGCGTGCAAATCTTTCAAAGTACTTCTTTCACCTTTCATGTATTTCTTATAATAAATAGGAGAGATATACTCGTTAAAAATTTGATGTTTATTTTTTAAATTTTAGTGCTTTTTCTTGAGAGAGTAGGCCTCTAATACAAATTCTACTGCTTTTTTTCCATCTTTAAAGCTAGGATTTGCTTGTTTATAAGTTAAAACACAATCAATAAAATGATCAATCAACTTTTTTTGAGCAGATTCATAAATCGGTTCAAATGCTAACAATTCTTCAACGGAAGTACTACTTTTCAAACCCTTTGGACCAAACGAAATGGGATTCCTTCCACTTAAATCTACTTTTATGAAACCCTTGGTTCCAAAGAGATCTATCGTTTCTGAGGGTTCATTACACCAGGAAACGCTAATAAGCCCTAATGCGTCATTCTTAAATCGAAAAAGAATATTGCAATTATCTTCGTCTTCCATATTTATACAAGAGGTATTAGCATTTATTCCGTCAACTTTATCGTAATCTCCTAATAAGAATCTTAGTATATCAATACAGTGCACCCCAAGATCTAACAACACCCCTCCACCGGCTTTATTGGAGTCAAAAAACCATTTTTCTTCAGAAATAGCTTTCCACGATTTATATGGTCCGAAATGACTAAAGTAATACCTTGCTAAAGTGATTTTACCAAGAGTTCCATCCTTTATAACAGCTTTTAATAACCTAAAAACCGGATTGTATCGCTTCTGGAACGAAGTAAAAAAAATTAAATCCTTAGAGGTTAGTTTCGATTCGATTTGATGTAATTCTTCCCTTGAAATTGCAATAGGT
>JAHQWP010000100.1 GCA_029856235.1 Promethearchaeia archaeon | reverse complement strand
GCTTGCACTTCAAATTTTTTACCTGGCATTTTAATATCGCGACCTTTTTTAGATTTTAAATTTTATTATTCTATTAGTTATAAAAAGGAGAATACAATTTTCTTTTTTAACCTTTTTTTCAAATAACCATTTATATTAATACAATAAAATCGACGGATATGATAAGTCTTAATTAACATCTAACCTAATTAATAAACTATGAAAATTTTAATAACTGGAAGCTCGGGTTTCATTGGTTCTGCCTTAAAGCGATTACTAGACGAAAAGGGAATAGAAATCGTTACATTCGATATAAAAGAGAATCCATTGGATGATGTCAGAGATTTTTCAGCTTTACAGACAAAAATTATGAGTGTAGATGGAATTATTCATCTAGCAGCAGTAAGTAGGGTAAAAATTGCTCACGAAAATCCTTTAGAGTGTATCAATACTAATATAGGAGGAATTATCAACGTACTTGAATCAGCAAGAGAGTTGATTTCTGAAAATGGACATCCTTGGGTGATTTTTGGGTCTTCCAGAGAGGTTTATGGGGAACCAATGAATTTACCCGTTGTAGAAACCTCAAATCGTAAAGCTATTAATGTTTATGGAGTCTCTAAATTATCCGGAGAAGAACTTTGCAAAGCCTATTCAGATAATTATGGATTAAAAACAAGAGTGCTAAGGTTTTCAAACGTATATACGGGAGCGAATGATCATTTAGACAGAGTCATCCCGAAATTTATACTACACGCCCTCAATAAGGAAGACTTGGTAATTCACGGCTCGGGAGAAGAATTATTCGATTTCACCTATATTACAGACACAATTCAGGGAATTTGGGGATGTATTCAAGAGATTGAGAGAAATTCATATTTATTTGACGATTTTAATTTATCTACAGGAGTTCCAGTATCTTTAAGAGAACTTGCAGAAATTATTATTAAAAATACAAATAGCTTGAGTAGAGTGAAATATACCCGCTCTAGATCATACGATGTTAATAAGTTTTACGCGGATCCTGGAAAAGCTAGAAAAATACTTGGATTTTCGCCCAAAATTGCGATAAAAAAAGGGATAGATTTAGCTGTAAAAGAGTTAAAGATGTTATGATCTGTAAAAATTTTATAAGGTTAAGATTATATAAAAAGAAAAAAACTTTTTTAAAAATTAATCGTCGTCTTCGCCGTCGCTCATTAGCGATTCGATTTTTTCTTCGAGCTCTTCGATTTTATCGTTAAGGGCATCGATTTTTTTATACGTTTCACATGTCTCACATGCATCATCCTCGGAGCACTGTGGTAGTGTATCACAAACTTCTTCTAATTCATCCATTTCGTTTTTTAATTTTTCAACTTCTTCTTCGAGTTCATCAATACTCATATTTCACACCTATTAAAATAACAATAGATATTATTTTTGGTATAATTTATTTTTTTTTATCATTTAGAATCTAATGGATATTGTAATAAAAAAGAAAAATTGAAGTATTAAAGCTTTTTATTTAGCTTTTAATTTGTTCAATTTGTTTTCAATGGTTTTGTTTAAAGAATCAATTTCCTTGTCGAGTTTTTTCATCTCAGCAGAAATTTTTTCAAATCTACTCTCTTGGTCGTTTAATTTTTTAACATATCGTTCTTTCAAAGTCATAGATTGATTATCGTCTCCTAAAACAGAGATATTTTCTCTCAATCTTGATTGTTCGTCGGACATATTATCACGTTCTTCGTATAATTTTTCTCTCTTATTCTTTTTATCATTTAAAGTTTGTATTTGTTCTGCGATTTCTTTTAATTGAGTTTCAAGCGTTTCGTTAATGAATTTCTGTTTAACATAAAAACCTACTCTTTTTAAAATGTCATCTTTAGACCAATTTCTTATATAATAACTCGAGTAATCTTCGCGTTGTTCTTTTAACTTAAAAGTAATTGCGTCCTTAGGTTTTAATGTAATTTTAAAGCGCCAATAGTTAGGAGTTTCTTCGGGATCAATAGACTTCTCGATAAATTTATATCCATGGGTTTTAGGGTGGTCGAGGTAAAGTTCCTTTTCCTCGTTTGTTTTGTTGTTTATTTTATATGTTGTCATTTGGTTTGTGTAATAGTATTCGTAGGAATATCCGCTTCCAATTGTAATTTTGTGAACGCTTAAACTCTCAGATTTAGATTCGTGGGTTATTAATATTGCTTGCTCGACTGCATAATTCAATAGACGAGTATCCTCCTTATTTAGGAAAGGAATGATCGCTTCTCCTGCTAGATTATCGTCATAGATTATAGTAACTGGGCCTCGTTCAAGCGTGAGTTTTGTATTATTTGTGATCTCAAGGCAGGCATTCGGATTTCTATCGTATTCGTTTTTGTTGTACAGCAAAACTCGTCTTGCCTTTATAGATTCTGTTAAAATAGGAACTAAAGCCGATTGTTTTCTTTTTATTGAAACTAGATTTGATATATTATATTCAAATAATTCGCCTAAGTCTTTGGTTTGAATTTTTGTTTGGGATTTGACTTTATCAAGTAAAGCGTCGTCAGTCATAACGCTTTGCATACCACCATACCCTATAGTTCCTGCAGGTGCAGGGGGAGGTATTCCCCTTCGGCCTGCTTTAGCCATTTTTTTCATAGCACTTGGTTTCGCCGCCATTTCCGCCATCTCGTAGTCTTTATATTTTTCCATTTCAAGTCCTTCTTCGATTTCAGTAGGTCTTACACTTAACACTTTCGGGGGTCGGATTACGGGACGCTGGATAAATATAGGTCGATAAAATTCGTATTTGAAAGAAACGGGCATTCCTGCGACCAAAGATAACTCAACATCTTCCCAATCTTGATTAGTTGTGTTTTCAATAAGACTCCAACCAGAAAGTAGACATTTTTCTTCTAGTGCTTGCTCCTTGCTCATTATTAAGCGATATGAAGTTTTCCAAATTGGACTTTCTCGAATATAATAGACAAAAATAATCCTTTCAACCTCATCGTTTCCACCAGATTCGCAGTTTATTACAATTTTTTTTGCGTCTTGTTTTTTCCCCGATATGACGGTATCGAGAAAAAATTTGAGATCTTTCTTAATATCTTCATTGATTATATCCAAAGATTTAATATCAGTAAAGTTAATCTTGGAAATAACATCATCGTCCTTGAGAATTATCAATAATTTTTCAACAATTTTATCGCTTTTGCTCATTTTTTCAAATTCTTCTATTCCCATTATGGTACCCGATATAGATTCTTTTCCGGATATCGATAAATTAATCTTGGCTCCTTTTATTTGAGTTATTAGCGAGGAAAAAGAGTCCCTATCAGGAATATCTAACATTATAGATTTTAATAATTGAGATGTCTCTAATGCTGCATCGTAGGATATCGAACTTATATACCCTTTTTCGCTAGTATCTAAAACGAAGAGTGATTTTAACACATCATCCATTTCGTCTATTTTGAACTCTAATTCAAAAGTATCAAGTCCCTTCACACTTCCTTCGAGAATGTAATAGGAAACGCCATGCTTAAAAATTATAACCTTTTTGACATTTAATTTCGGCATGAAGATAGTATATCGATATACTAATATAAATCTTGATTCTTGATAATAGACTTAAGAGAGAGAGAGTGAAAAATTAAAAAAAATATTAGAGATTTTCACTAATTATTCTAAGAGTATCTTCTTCGATGGTTTCTTTGGGATGTTCTATAATCTGACCTAAATAATCACCATTTTTATTAAAGAAATAGAAGGTTGGAATCGCTTTTAAATCAAACTTAGGATTTACCGCTTCTGGAGGAGATCTTGTTTTATGCCATATTGTTTCTTCTCGTTTATGGAGAGCATTAACCATTATTCCATACAATATGTGGAATTCCACATCATTTATTTTCATCCGTTTTACGAGCTTAATCATACGTGGTACGTTTTTGTGGCAATCTGGACACCAATCAGCGCCAAATGCTACAATTTTTAACTGCTCGTTCTTGCTTTTTAAGAGAGCTACAATTTTTTTTACTACATCAGTTTTAGGTTCATAAGCTTTATAGTTATTCTTAATTTTTGGACCGAATTCTCTTAGATACTCATCGGGGGTCATCGTGGGAGATAGAAGATCGGTCCAGTTTAAATCGAGATCGTTATTCATATTTACAATAATAATTCCTTTTTTTAAAAAATTATTTTAATGATTTATAGAAAAATCATTCGAAGATTCATATAAAATTATAAAACAGAGGGAAAAAAGAAATAAATTAATCTAGAATCTTAGGATCCAAACTAAAAATTATTTTAACTTGAGGTGAGCTATAATATTAGGAGGTTTTAGAGGTCAAATATTAAGAATAAATCTAACTACAAAACATATTTCGGTCGAACCTATAGAAGAAATTATAGCAAAAGATTTTTTAGGTGGATCTGGATACGCATGCCGTTATTTATATGATAAACTAAGTAGAGAAACCGATCCTCTTTCTCCTGACAACATAATAATGATAATGACAGGCCCATTAAATGGTACATTTGCCCCTAATACGGGAAGATGGGTTGTCTGTTCAAAATCACCTTACACAGGTATTTGGGGGGAATCAAACTGTGGAAGCTGGTTTGGGGCCGAGTTAAAAAAGGCGGGATACGATGGAATTGTAATTACTGGAGCATCAGAGGAACCCGTCTATCTAGAAATTAAAAACGAGGAGGTACAAATTAAAGACGCTAACTTTTTATGGGGAAGAGGCACCTTTTATACGACTGAAAAATTAAAAGAAAATTTTGGAGACAATAAAGCTATGGTTGCTTGTATTGGTCAAGCTGGAGAGAATCTCGTAAAGTA
>JAHQWP010000099.1 GCA_029856235.1 Promethearchaeia archaeon | reverse complement strand
TTTATGAAGTATTTCCCCCACCAACTAATGTTTGCTCCAATTCCTAAAATCATTAATAGAGGAGGACCATCCCCATAAATTTCGTAGTTCAATTTAAAGTTTTTAATCTCTAGTTTGGGCATAATTTCTCAGTTTACTCTCTTTTATATAAAGAAGCAATAATATCTATTTTATTTGAAGATAAAGATCTTTTTATTTTAAACCATGGTAAAATCCATTTGTTAACTACTGGAAAGTTCAAAAGATATAAAAATTTCAAGTAATTATATTCTTCAATCTCAACTTTTATGAGGATTAACTGGTTTTAACATTTTTTTGAACGCGGGAATTGCCAAGTCTGGTCTAAGGCGCTGGACTCAGAATCCAGTCCCGTAGGGGTTCGGGAGTTCAAATCTCCCTTCCCGCATTTAAACAATATTGAAATTATGGCGTCCTTATAATCCCTAGACACTACCCTAAAGAAAAACACGTAGAAATATAAATTGATAATCTAAACTACTTCAAGGTCGTTTTCACAATGAGGACAGTTGAGAGGCAGAGTTTCTTCACATGGTTCTAAATCATCGTTACTAAACATTTTTCTCCAACAAACTAATTTTCCTTCTTTTTCAATCATATCGCGTCCATGGTGTTGGGGTATGATATTTTTAGTTTCACAAGTTTTGCAAATAATGGATTTCGCATCACTTTCCAAATGTTCTACGGAGATATCTTTAAACTTGGTCCTATATCTGAATATTGTCATTCCGTTAATTAATACCAAGAGGGAAACACCCATATCTCCTATTCCAACAGCAAGCCATAGCGTCATTAATCCAATTACCGTTAAAATTGCGAATGTAACTTTAACGATAATCGATGTCCATATATTTTGCCTTATAATTCTATTAGTTTTCTTAGTAATATCAAAGAAAGTCACTATTTTTTTCAAATCATCGCTCATCACAATAACATCTGCAGTTTCTAAAGTTAAATCTGTTGCAGAAGCTCCAATCGCAATTCCAAGATCTGATAACGCTAGAGCAGGAGCATCGTTTATACCATCTCCTACCATCGCGACACCCTTATATTTTTTCTTTAATTCTTTTATTTCCTCTAGTTTCTGATCTGGAAGTAATTCACCATAGGAAGTATCGATATCCAAGCACGCACCAATAGTGTTGCACACTAATTGATTGTCCCCTGAGATCATAGCTGATTTAAATCCTCGCTTTTTCAAACCATCGACTAAAAGAGGTGCTGATACTCTTAAAACATCTCGTATAGTGATAATTCCCAAAATTTTGTTGTTAGTTCCAAGTAATATCGGAATTGTTCCGGATAGTTCGATATCTTCAAAGATTCCCTCAGGAAGGTTAACTTTTAGTTCTTCAAAATATTTTTTGCTTCCAACAAAATAAGTGTGTCCATGAATCTCACCTTTAATACCTCTGCCTTTGGCTATCTTAAAAGAATCAACTGTGTATAATGATAAATCCATATGTTTCGCCTGGTTAACTATGGCTTTTCCAATTGGGTGCTCCGAAAGAACTTCTAAACTCGCGGCTATTTTTATAATCTCTGATTTATCGAGAGAATACTCATAAACATCAAAAACTTTTAAATTCCCTTCGGTTAGAGTTCCAGTCTTGTCAAATGCGACTAATTCAATCGTGTTAGCTTTTTCTATGAATACATTCCCCTTAACAAGTATTCCTTCTTTTGCTAATTTTGTAAGAGCTGCTATGTTAGCTAGCGGAGTAGATAATGTGAGAGCACAAGGACAAGAAACAACTAATAAAATAAGTCCTCGGTAAAACCATATGTTAAAATATTTTAAGCCAAAAAATAATGGAGGTATAAACATTACGAGGAGCGAACTAATTAATATGATAGGAGTATAATATCTGGCAAACTTCTCTATGAATCTTTCACTTTTACTTTTATTTTGGCGAGCTAACTTGATACTCTCAGCTATTTTTGCGACTACAGTATTTGAGCTTTCTCTAATTACTTCTATATCGATAAAACTATCGCTATTCATACTGGCAGCATAAATTTCATCATTAATACTTTTAAAAACCGGAAGAGATTCCCCTGTTATTGCACTTTCATCGAGATAAGATTCTCCTTTGACAATTTTTCCATCTATTGGTACTTTCATTCCAGGTTTAATACCAACAATATCACCAACTTTTACTTCCCGAGTAGGTATAAATTCATACCCTTCTTGAGTTTTAAGTAGTGCCTCATCAGGTGCTAGTTCAAGTAATTCATTAATTGCGTTTCTGGATTTATCTGTAGTAAATTCCTCTAGAAACTCTGCGATAGCGTATAACAAAATTGCAGTTGCTCCTTCTTGACCATGCAAGATAAAAAAGGAAGCAACTCCTGCGACCAACATGAGAATATTAGCAGTGATTCTTTTATTTAAAATATCTTCTATAGCCTCTTTCAATATACCATAACACGAGAGCAAGATTGATGTAACTGCTAAAATTTGGCTTAACAAAATGGCATCAGTTAAAAACTCTAATGCGATTGATATCCCAAGCAATATCACAGATGGAATTATGAAATACCAAAATTTTTCTTCAAAAAACGATTCTTCTTCTTCCTCTTCAAGTTCTTCGTCTAAACACAGCTCATTCGTACATTGAGTAATATGAATCACCACTTAATGTAAATTAGTTATATCTAAAAAGCTTTATATTATATAATAAAAAGAAGCTAAAATCAGTCAAAAATAGAAATTAGATTATCTCGTCTAATTCCTTACTCAAAATCAACAGATTTTCATCTGCTAAAGAATAATTGAAGATAAAACTCAAGCTCTTTTTCTTATTATTATTTATAAATTGTTGTCTTTAATTAAATTATAAAAGAGGAAAAGACTATTTAACGATATAAACCAATTTTTGACCTTCTTGTTCTTCTAAACCTAACTCTTTTCGAACAGCGTTTCTTATTAAGTATCCTCCTACATGGAGGATGGAATCTTTCAAGATTGCATCTTGATCCATTGATGCATTACAAGGATAGGAGTGATGAGCTTTACTTATTCTTTCGTTTAGACTGATCTCTCCATCTTCAAGATATTTAGCTTTTAATTGTTGAAGTACAAAATAAGAGCTACCACAGGGAGCGCATTGCAGAACGCAGGTGTCTTCAATAGATTTGCCATCTTTGGATAACAGGAATGAAATAATTGGGACTCCGATTTTGTAATGATCAATAAATTCATTTATAAAATTCCGATTCCTAGTGATGTTAAAACCTTCTTTATTATATTCGTCCAATTCTTTATTTAAAGCACAAAAAGGTTTTGGAAATGCTGCTTGAATCCCATGATTCTCAAAGGCTTCTAATACCTGTACTTGTAGTCCTGGTTGCACCCATTTAGGATTCTCAACGGGAATAATTACTGCTTTAATATTCTTATCTTTCAAATATTCTGGCAACCCTGAAAGCAAATCCTGATGAATTCCAACAACCATTATGAAATCTACCTGGGGTAAAGATTTCGGTAAATAATCCTCTGGGTCTTCAATAAAATCTGGAACATTTTCACCTAATTTGTCGTAAAAGAAAATTGAATTGGAAAAATTGCCTAAATGTTCCCTACACTTATCACATTTTACATCTTTTTCAAATAGTTCACAAGCTTTACAAAATTCGTCGTCGTTGATTAAATTTCCAACGAATTTTTGGGCTAACATTTCAGTATCTGGATCAGTTCCGTAGAAGACTCCAAGCTTGTAATGCTTTTGTTGTCGATTCATTATGATACAATTAAAATAATATTTTTTATCTGTTACTGTGATATTTCATAAATAATATAATTTTTAACACGAACATCTCCACAAATAAAATACCACAAGAATTAAGAACTGAAAGTAAAGAAATAGACAAATTTATCTTGTATCTTTAATATGTAGATAATAGTTAAGTGACTTCCATAAAATTATTGTCAATTTATAGAGATGGAGCTTTTTAAAACACGAAAAGACCTCATTACAGATCTTAAAGAAGATCTACCAGAATTGGTTGATAAATTTAATCATTTTATTTTATTTCCTATTAAGAGTAAGAAAAATTCCGTTGTAGGTCTAATGTTTAACAGAGACACATTACATTTACCTAAAGAAGTAGTTGTTAAAATATTTAGAACTAATAATGCGGACATCGAGTATAACACTTTGACGAAACTTAAGGAGAAAAATTTATTTGTCCCTGACGTACTTTTTTATAAACAACCTTATTTAATTCTTGAAAAGATTAAAGGGGTTAATCTCTGCGATTTTATAAACGAAAAACTAGAAGGTGTTGTAGAATTGGGACATTTAAATCCTGAAATTAAAACTGAAATTACTCACTCTATAGAGAAATTAGCGGATTGGTTTAATCAATTACATTCAAAAACTCTAATTGAGAATAAAGATCATTCAGTATCAACGGTTCTAAACAAAGGAGACACACAAATAAGAGATTTCATTTATAAACCCATAGAAAACGAAATATATGGTCTAGACTTCGAAGATTCTTACAATGGAAATCACATTGACGATATAGCATGGGTTTGCTGTTCTTTACTCGATACAAATCCAGGGATATTCGAGCGAACCGTTCCTAAAGCCAAAATAGAATTGATCAACCTTTTTCTAAGGGCCTACTACCGTAATAATCCTTCAATTCATTTTGATTTTAAGTATTTTACAGAAAAGTTGATTGAGAATCTAAATATCGTTATGAACAGAAGAGGTATTAACGTGGTTCTCAACAAAGAAAACTTCATTAAAGAAATATCAAAAGACATGTAATAGATCTCAAGTGGTTTTGAAAAATACAAATTTAATAATACGTGCTCTATAAGTAAATTATATTTATATTTGAGAAATAAAGGAGAATTTAGAATGAGTGAAACACCTTTACTAGATGCTAAAACTTCCCTTAAGAAAATAGTTTCGATAATTGTAGATATCAGTGGTTTGAATAACACTTATATCCCGAAATTAAGAATAGAACCTGAAAAAGTAGTCGAAGAGTTGGAGAAATACGAAGATGAAAAGAATTTATTAATAAGAACGATAGAATCTAACACAGAAAAGATAAATTCGCTTAAAAACAAGATATCCCAAAATCAACGAGATATTGTTAAGTTTGAAGAAGACAATGCTGAATTGACAAAAAATCGTCAGAAAGTAGAATCTCAGATTCAGGACACTCAAAACGAGCTGAAAGAGACTCAAGAAACAATTCAATTAAAAAAAGAAGAGCTAACAAATCGGGATGAGCGTCTAAAAGAACTTGAGAATCAATTTTTTACTCTAACCAAAGAGGTTGAAAAATTTGAAGAAAATTTAAAAGCTTTAGAAGCAGAACTTAATGGAACTTTCAGAAAAAAAGAAAAATTCGTTGACTCTTATGAGAAAAGAGTAGCTGCTATGAAAATTTTGATTAATAAGAGGTATATCAACTCGCAATTGTATCAATTCATAAAAGCGCTACAAGTGGGAAGTAATTTAGATTTACAAAATATTTTATTAGCCATCGATATGAGAGAGGAACAAGCGCGAAAGATAATTACTAAAATGCTTGAAGAGGGTGCCCCTATTGAATACGATCAAGCAGCAAATACTATAACTTTGAAAGAGGAGGTTGATTTCTAATGAGTTCAAAATTAAAAGATATTTTGGGATCTATTGAACAACTGGAAAAAAATTTTGATGAATATCAACACACTATTCAAAAAAATAGTGAAAATATTATTCAAAACTTAAGTCTGATATGGAAAAGGATGAAAAAAGAGCAATTTAATATTAAAATCTTAGAAGAAAAGATTGAGACTCAAAAGAGCGAATTAACAGAACTTAAATTTAAATCAGAAGATTTAGATAAAAAGCTGAAAGGTTTAAAATCTTCTAAAACCGAGCTACAATTAAAAGACACTGAATCTATGAATTCTTTTGAGCGGATTAAGGATGCTCTTAAAGCTCCCAAGCTGGAACTTGAAAATCTTTTATCTAAAATAAATTCTGTAACCGAAAAAATCGCTATAAAGGAGAGCGATAACTCACAATTAGATCAGAAAAAAATTGACAACGGAAACAGTGAAAAACAATTAAGAACCATGTATACGGAAGAAAAAATGCAAGAATTAGATTATAAATTAAAACAGCTCAAAAGAAATAATTATTTCACTTCGTTTTTAATCGAAAACTCTAAAGAAGATATATCTGAAGTGGATATCATCGCTACAATTATGTCGCAAGGCAGCTGTAACCTTGACGAATTGAAGGATTTACTATCTGTACCTCCAATCATGGCAGTAAGAACAATTAAACAGCTCGCAGTTAAGGGTATAATTAAACTTGATGACGATAGCAACGTCATAACTATGCCTTAACTATCTTTTTCTTATTTTAAAATTAGTCTACTCTTTCTGCTTTTTTAGTGACTTATTTTTAAAACCGCGATTCTTATATTGATTATGGGACTATTTACTGTGAAAAATTTAATAAGTTTTCTTTCTTATACTCCATCATTTTTACAGTCAATAGTAAGAAATGTCCCTTTATATGTGAATTATGACTTAACTTGGCAATGTAACCTTAAATGCACGCATTGCTATTTTTTCTCATCAGCAAAGGAGTTAAAATATAAAAGAACGGAATTATCAGACGAAGAATTCATTAAGTTTTTTAAATACCATAGAAAATTAGGAACCAAAACAGCTATTTTAACCGGCGGAGAACCTACTTTAAGAATGGAGGTTATAAAAGAAGCAATTAAAATTTTTCCCAATGTACAGGTTGTATCTAATGGAGTCATAAAGTTACCTCGATTTAATGGATATAAACAACCGAAATACTGGGTAAGTATAGATGGTACTAAAGAAACTCATGATAAAATAAGAGGAGCAAGTGTTTTTGATAAAGTCATAACGAATATTCAGGAGAACAATCCGATCGTTACATCAACCATCATGGCATTAAATTATAAGGAAATTGAAGATATTGCCAAAGTTGCCTACGATAATGATGCATCAGGATTAATATTTTTATTATATACCAGTTATCCGGACAACCCACTCTTATTAAAAGGTAATATGTTAAAAAAGACAATTAAAGATATTTTAAAGGTAATACATGAATATGGAGATTTTATTTTATATTCCAAAAAAATGCTAGAAGTATACTTGTCAAAAGAATTCGTGCCACATTGTGTATTTAAAACTGGTCAAGTAAAAAGTTTCTTTCCTGATGGAAAACAGAAGTTTTGCGTTATGGGAAATTCACCACTTTTATGTGAGAATTGTGGCTGTGTTGTACCAATTGCTGCTTATACAATGTTTAAGAAATTTGATTCAAGTACAGTTGATATTATGAGAAAATTGTTTGCCTTCAATTAATTTCTGATTTTTTATAAATTTCTTATTAAGAGTTATTGGATCTGCAATTTCTCTAAGCTTTTTAATAAAGAATTCTATAATAGTACTAGATTATTCTTAAGAACCTTATTCGCCCAATTTCTAATCATTTCGATCAAATTAATTCCAATATTGACTGAATAAATCTTTTTTAGACGATATTACCCGTCAGACCAAACGCATAATTTTATATGTTATGAATTTTTTTTTCACCAAAGTATGAAAATTTTCGCTTGATAGAAGTGGAAATTGACAAATTTCAATAATTTGTAAAAAAAGTTAAAATTTGAAAAAATATGAGGAAAATAGATAAAAAAGATATATTAATAGGTATATTTGCGATTATTGCTGTTGGTTTAGCGGGAGGTCTAGGTTATGTGATCGTTGCCAATCCCTTTACTGAAGAACCTTCAACGACAATTTTTTATCAAGGCTTACCAGAGGATTGGAGCACAGCCCCAAACTCTTCATCATTTACATTATACGATGTACATGGCTTAGAGCATGTTATTACGCTTGGTGAAATATTAGAAGGCGTTCAAATCTATCTTGATGACTTAGAAACTGATTCGTTGTCCGAATGGGAAAATTATCTTGAATTAACGACTATTCAAGATCCAATTTCGGGACAGTATGTTACTGGAGTAAATATATTAGATATATTGGAGGAAAAGGAAATTTACTTTGCAGGGAATCTTGAATTTGAAACTGAAGACTCTGTTTCCAGAGAGGTTCACACAGCTGATATCATCACAAAAAGTTATGCCAAGAAAGGTAAAACATATTTCATATTAGTATTGGCTATAAACCAGATGTGGTTGCAAGATTCTCCTTATTATGCCTCAATGGGTAATTTCTCCATAATGGGATTGGATCCTAATGACAATTTTTACAACTTTAATCAAGTTTCAGTTATGAATAACTGGACAATTGATGTAATAGTTAATGGAACCACCGAACTTTCTTTAGACTCTTGGGAATTAGTACAAGATCCAGATACTGCAGTTTATCAGTATGAAAGTACCTCCGATTGGGCTGCTAATCGTCAGTATTGGGGCAAAAATGTTTCAGAAATCATAGCAATGACTAGTGCTAATGGTGAGCCTGATTACGAAGTTACATTTGGAGCTGCAGATGGGTTTACAACACCATTTTGGAAATGGGAACCACCTTACAATAAATCAGAAGTCGAAAATGGCATGTACAATAATGGAACCCATGTTATTCCTCGTTCTGATGATGATTATGTTAACGGAACAGAATTTAGTCTAGGTGTCCCAATTCCCGCTACTGATTTAATTATGAATTTAGCATGGAAAATCCAAGAATTTGGAGAAACATATGACGGGATTCTTGACGATCTTTGGCCTATACCGAAAATTATATCGTATTCGAGTGGACCTTTCAATGTTCAAATACCGGGTAGAAATCGAGCAAACTATGCTAAGTGGGTTACTGAAATAATAATAGATTATTAAACAACACTTAAATTTCAGTTTAATATCTTTTTTTCCTTTTTACTGACAAATAAAGAGTTAAATTTGAAGAAAACTCATGGAAAAAAAATCAAAAAAAATTAAATAAACTTAAAATCGTATGGAAACACGTAATTTTTACATCTTAGTAGCAAGTGTTATAATTGGGCTGGTTGTCTTTTGGTTAATGATGATTGCTTCCTTGGAATTTGATCCATTCGAAGATCCTAATAAGATAACGATAGAGGGTAACGGAATCTCAGCGCCTATATCAATATCTCTTAGTGACTTGACTTCGGGAAAATATGACCTCGTGGAAGATAAAACCTTTCATATAAAAAATAGGGTTGATACTGAGTATGATGTAGTGTATTCCGGAATATTACTTTGGAGTATACTTGAGGTAGAAAACCTTCTTCTTCACTCTTCTTCAAGATTGGAATTTCGATTCTATGGCCGGGATGGATTTTCTTCCCCAAAATTTCTTAATTTATCAATCGTAGAAGCAAATCCTGATTTAGTGATCCTAGCATTTGAAGAAAATAGCGTTCCTCTTTCTTTAGAAGGTCCCTTGAGATCAGTAATAGATCAATCTATTATACCAGAAGGAGAGTATACTTCACATTATTCTATAGAAAAATTATATAAAATTATGATACAAATTGTTTAATATTTAATAAAATAGGATTTGAACAACTGTTGTCTACAAATGGAGAAAATAATGATTTAAAGGAATTGAAAGATTCTGATACACTTAATGGGACTTATAAGAAAACCGGTTATAGTTCTAAAGGTAAAAAACGACTATTAACTTTAGATTTAATTTATTCTGCGATAATCGGGGTATTGGGTGGAGTCATATCCAGTTTGATTCCATTCAGTTTGTTGATGAAATGGTATCCTTTCGTAGGGGGAACACAATTGGTTAGTGGACATCATGTTATTTGGGGAAGTATTATATATGGTTTAACGAAGAATAAGAAAAATATAATTTTGACTATGCTTTCAAAAGGTATTTTAGAATTCTTATTTGGCGATCCTTGGGGTTTATTAATAATATTTGTCAATGTTATGGAAGGCGTATTGCTCCTACTTGGGTTTTATATCATGGAAAAATTAGGAGAAGGTAAATCTAAATTAGGGTGGGGAATTGCTGGTGCCTTGGGAAACTTCTTTCAAGCTCCGTTCTTCTGGATAATACAACAACGATGGTATTTACATTGGTCTTTATGGGCTTTAGCTTTTATTTTTGCTTTAATTTCTGGAGTTCTAATAACCGGTCTTCTTGGTAGGACTATAAAAGATGGTTTGATTAAAGCCGGCGTTCCAACAACTTTTTAAAGGAGTGATCAAAATCGCCAATACTGATTTGGCTTTATCTTTTGAGGATTTTTCATTTATTTATGGCGAAGATAAGGCTACTTTACCCGCTGTTAAAAACATTAATTTCAGCCTTAATCAAGGAGATATCTTAATTTTAGCAGGACCGAGTGGTAGCGGAAAATCCACGCTTTCCTATGCCATGAACGGTATCATTCCTTGGAGATTAAAAGGATTTATGAAAGGAGATGTTAAAATTTATGGTAAAAGTATTTGGAATTATAATTTTTCTCAACTAAGTAAATTAGTAGGCTTAGTGAAACAAAACCCCTTAGAGCAAATGACTACTTTTACAGTCAAAGATGAGATTGCATTTGGACTTGAAAATTTAAATTTGGATAAAGATTTAATAGCAAAAAGGGTGAAAGAAATATCGGATTTTATGGGAATTTCGCATATTTTAAACAGAGATATAGAACAACTTAGTGGAGGTCAAAAACAACTCACAATATTAAGTTCCTTTCTCATAATGGACCCTAAAATCTTAATTTTAGATGAACCAATCGCGTTTTTAGATCAACAATCTGAAAGTCTACTGTTAACTCAATTGAAAAAATTAAAAGAGGCTGAATCGTTTAAAACCACTTTGATCATAATTGAGCACCGTTTATCGAGAGTAATGGATATAGCTGATAAGATTATTGTTCTGGATGGTAATGGTGAAATTCACCTTAACGGTAAATTATCGGAAATTCTCATTAATAACTATACTCCATTAAAGTCCTGCAATGTCAGATTACCTTGGATTATCGATTTATATAATGATTTTAAAGAGATATCCTTGGAATATAAGAATACCAAAAATCCTACAAATTTCAATGAGTTATTAGAAATACAACAAAAATTATCAAAAGATAACCTTTTAAAATTGCGAGCTCTACTTATTGAAAAAGAAATATTACCGAAAGCTCTTGAAAAATTTAAATCTTTTGAAGATGTTATTGAATTTCAAGATTTATACATAGAATCTTTAAAAGATGCCCACGTTAACAGGGAAGAACAAACAGTTGATAAAGATGGTAATAATTATATTCTTAAAACCAATAATGTAGATTTTCTTTACCCAAATAGCGGAATTAAAGCAATTAGTAATCTTTCAATAAATATCCAAAAAGGAGATTTTATTGGTCTAGTTGGACCAAATGGATCCGGGAAAACAACGCTACTTTATTTATTA
Source organism: Promethearchaeia archaeon (assembly GCA_029856235.1). Classification (GTDB taxonomy): domain Archaea; phylum Asgardarchaeota; class Lokiarchaeia; order Sigyniarchaeales; family SOKP01; genus SOKP01. Next base: position 21,718 of record JAHQWP010000099.1, on the reverse strand, counting down.
GCTAATTTATATGAACCTTCGCGCGGAACTATATACTTTAACAATCAGAATATTAGAGATATTGAAGCATTGGAATATGCAAAACAAATTGGGTTTATTTTTCAAAACCCCGAGAATATGATATTGAACTCAACTATTAAGGACGAGATTCTCTATGGTCCGAAGAATTTTGGTATGCTTGAGAATATCTCAGAGGATTATATGACAAAATTAATACGCATTATTGGGAAAGAAAAATCCACAAAAAATCCTTTTAAGCTTAGTTGGGGGCAGAAAAGAAGATTGAACTTAAGTTCTATATTTGTCTATAATCCTGAAATAATTCTACTCGACGAACCTTTTATCGGGCAAGATCAAAGAACCATAGATTCACTAGTAGAAACTTTATATCTTGAAAATAAAAGAGGAAAGACCATAATAATTTCATCTCACGATTACCATCTTCTGTTGAAATATACCAAACGGATTTTAGAACTTAATAGAGACGGTACGGTAAGAGACTTTGACAATAAAGATAATTATTTTAGTAAGCATAGAAATTTAGGGCCTACTCTTCTCTTAGATTCGATAGATGAAATGCTTAGCGGGGTGCTTAATCATAAGTAAAAAGAATAAGCTATTGGATAATAAGCAATTAATTTTTGCGTATATTAAAGGAACTTCTCTAATGCATAAAGTAAATCCAATTTCTAAGTTGATATTTCTTGTTTTTTTAACGATTTTTACATTTTTAGTACAAAGTTTAATTTTATTAATGGCTCTTTCAATATTTATTATCCTGATAATACTATTAAGCCAAATTTCCTTGAAAATGCTTATAAGGAAGCTGAAAATTCTCATCTTCATTTTAATCATTAGTTTAGTTCTTAATATATTTTTCAATGCCATTCCTAATGAAGAAGAAATTATTTTGTTCTATTTATTTAACCTAAAATTCTTACCAATCAGAAAACTAGCGTTGTATTTTGGATTACGAGCAGTTTTCATATTATTTACATTGTATACTTCAGCAATATTATTCACTAATACAACTTCTACGAAAGATTTTGTCTATTCTCTAATTAGACTTAAAATTCCGTATAAATTTTGTTTTGCTTTTATGGTGGGAGTTAAATATATTCCTACGATAGAACAAGAGGCAAAAACAATAGCTCTTGCTCAACAAGCAAGAGGATTCAGTTTAGATAGGGTTAAAAGCTTTCGAAAAGCTTATGCGTTTATATCTGAGAGATTAATTGGGACACTTGTGTCAATCTTAAGAAAAGGGCATACAACATCTCTTTCAATGGAAAACAGGTGTTTTGGGATAGACAAAAAAAGAACAAATTTGATAGTTATTAGGTTTCATGTTAGAGATTTCATATTTATTTTTATTTGTATCTCCCTATTTATTTTTGGAGTACTTTATCTATTTGGAGTTTTGCCAGTTCCCCAGCCACCATCTTTGTATCGCTTGTATAAAAATCTTTTTTAAATTTTACTTATTTTCTCTTAGGTCGTGTTCTCTGCCGAAATAACTCATACTTTTTACTTATTCTTTTTCTATACTTATGCCAACTTATTGATTTTTTCACCACTAAACCTAAAGCTATCTTATTTCTTCTTTCCCATCTACCAACAAAAAATAGCAATATAGCTGCTATAATCATTAAAAAAGGACCAATTCCAGGGAAAGTTATTCCAAAATTAGATACTAAGCTAGATGGGTCTAAAGCACCGGAGATAAAAGGAGTAAGGCTTATAAAAACTAACAATAGTAGCGGATATATTAATTTCGTAATTGCTGAAAGTCTTAGACTGATAAAATTTAATTGAGAGTTAATAATACTCGCTATGAAAAAGATTATGGTTAAATATGGAGCAATTTCACCAAAATTTAATTTCCAAGTGTAAAGGTTGTTAAAAAAATAAATGTGATTGAAAGATATATCCCCGCTTTCATAGACAATCCATGGTAGTATAATCGAAATGTAATAAACAAAATCTAAAATAAATATTAAACTAATCTCGAAGATAAGCTTGTGCTTTTCCTTACTTCTTTCTTCAAATGTCGTTTCATCTATTTTCTGGAACTTCCTTCGGATAGATAAAACAAGAGGTATAGCAACTATAATTGAGATAATGATAACGAAAGGGATAGTTAGATTAGTTCTCATCATGCCTGCTGAGAAGATCTCAGAAGAAAACCATACGTTAGTCATGTTCTTTAAATTGATTATAATATAATAATCAAGGTGTGAACTAAAAATTGTTGGAGATATTTCTCCTTCCCAATAGATTCCATCGGTTTTAATGAGATTTTTTTGTTCCCAACAAGTCCCGATAATATCTGAATATCTATAGACTATTTGGATCGAATCGATCTCCTCCGATGAGTTTAATATTAAAGCAATACGCAGATTATCTCCACGAATATCTTGAGTTTTATAAGTATTAGTTATGTTGATTTTAGGTGGTAAGGGGCCATCATTTAGAATAAAATCAATAAAGAATTTAGACGAGCCCTCAAATCCCGGAAAACCGTGATGATCGTTAGGAAAAATCTGAAGAAATTTGCTATTATGCTGAACAGCATCGAAAGTGCCCTTAATTGAACTATAATGAAAGAAATCATCGTTTGTTCCTATTTGCCACATGATTGGTGGAAGTTTGGTAGATTTCAAATAATAAATAGGGTCAAACCTTAAAAGTTGGTTTGTTAGATATGATTCGGGAATTTCTCTAGCATTCTTACCTAATAGCCAGAAAATTAATTTATCAGGATGAAGTAAATTTTTAGCGATATCCCCTATTGCTATATATGCTGTAACTCCAGCAATTCTTTCTCCTGCAATTCCCGCTAACCACATAGCATTTAATCCTCCGTACGATTTACCTGTAACCATTATTTGAGAATTATTTACTAATGGAAGATTTTCAAGGAGTCTTAATCCTTGAATTGCTCCACATAGAGTTAAATAAAAATGAGCTGATTCGTTATATGCCCCTTCATAATAAAGATTCCCTGATTCTGGTTCTGCTCCGTCTGATTTACCATGACCAGGATGTGAATGACATAACACTATAAAACCTTTCTCTAAATATGGGATAGCTAAATCGAAGGCATCTTCTACTTTTCCATTTAATCCATGCATACATAAAGCTCCTGGATTACTACTCTTGATAATATCAGGATAGAGTAAAACACCATGCAATGTAAGATTTTGAGGTTGTGCTCCAACCCAATTGGGAGAAGTAAAAGATATATCTTGAGCGTGTAAGTCATAAATTTTATTGGAGTAAGTGATAGAATGTTCTATGGTCCGATTGTTGCCATAAACTATATTTAGGGGTGTATTATTAACGCGTTCAATTTCACTATCCCAAAAGTCCAAGATATCAAAATTATCTCCGCTAGCGGGGGAGGGGGATAGAGAATTGTCACTGTTAAAACTACTTGTTGATATATTTATTATTAATGGAATTAATAGAATCGAAGCTATTATACTAAAACCAAAGAAAATTTCATTTCTTTTGTTCTTAATAAGCATACAATTTAAAAGCATTTAGGTTAAAATGATATCCTTCCTTATTAAAAAATTCCTCTAATAGTTAATAAATCCTATTAAATTTGTAGTTATTATTTTTTAGATGATTTAAGCAATATATTTATGTTTTGCTAAAAGTTTGAGTTTCTTGTCCAATAATATAAAAGAATCCATCGGTTTTAAAGTTTTTGGTTAAGGAAATTTATTGAAAAGTCTCAAGTAAAAAATTATAGAAAGTTTAAATAAATATTTATTATTATTAATTACATGCTTAATGCATCTGAGATTGTGAAAGAGATACAAAAAAGATATAAAATAATTGGGAGAACAGAAGAGTTAGAGAACATCATTTTAGCAAGATTAGTAGATAAAAACATAATCATTGAGGGAGAAGTAGGCGTAGGTAAAACACGGATAGCAAAAGCAATCGCTTCTTTTTATGATACTGAATTTGCCCGTATCGATTGTTCTGAAGAAACATTACCTCATAATTTAGTCGGTTATTTTGACCCGCCCTTAGTGATATCAAAGGGTTACTTAGAAGAATCATATATCTACGGTCCGCTTACTTCTTCCATGTTAAACGGAGGTTGCCTTTTTATAAACGAAATTAATAGAATGCCTGAAAGCACCCAAAATTCACTCTTAACGGCTTTAGATGAAGGTATTTTAGAAATCCCTAAATTAAAAACTATTAAGGCTCATAAAAAGTTCTTCACCATCGCTACTCAGAACCCTTCTGCTCATGTTGGTGTGACTGTTATTGGAGAAGCGTTAAAGGATAGATTTATCTGGATTAATTTGGATTTTCAACCTTCCTCTGAAGAAATTCTTATTATCAAACAAGAAGCTGATTTAGATAATTCTAGAGGGGAAAAAATTGCTCAAATCTCTCAACAAATAGTGGATCAAACAAGAAATAACACTTCAATAAGGAGAGGGAGTTCTATAAGGGGTGCGATTGACTTAGCTCAATTAATTTATAAAACTGAAAACAGCGACAGCACAAAAAATTGGGTTAATACCGCAGTTATGGCCTTATATAACAAGATTGAACTGGAAGATGGTGTTACTAGCTCAAAAAAGGAGATAATCACTAATATCGTATTATCGGTTCTAAATAAAGTGGATTTTCGATAATCGATGATTTCTCCTATTCCGAGGAGATTGAGAATAAAAGGCTTCATGTAAGACTTACAGAAAGTTTTCCGGATGAAAAAATCCTTAGGTATGAAATCATTCGAAAAATTAAGAAAAAACCAGATTATTATCAACATTTAGCGAATGCATTAGATTATAAGCAGATCAAAGAATTAACCTACTTATCTATTCACCATAAAAACCTTGAAGCAATAATGGGATTGCTAAAATCAAATGTGTACGCTGCAACAGACGCATTAGATTGTGATGAAGGAGTGAAATTCTTTTCAGAAAAAGCAAAAGATTCTGAAGCTTCTATGGCTGACGTATACTTCTTTATAAGACGACCAATTTCAGAAAAGTATAAACATGTCTTTAGACGATTAGCAAGACAGAGTATAATAAAAACCTCTTTAAAAATAACCAGCAAGGGAATTAGAGGAAATTTTAAAAAGACTACTCCTTCTTATCAGATAGGTCATCCAGAGTTTGACATAGACGAAACAATTCAACATAATCCATTAAATATCTATAAGAAAACTCTCACCTATAAAGATATCTTCGGAATACAAAGAAAAAAGCAAAAAAGAAAAATTATTATGATCTTAGATACGAGTGGGAGTATGTATGGGAAGCTTCTACTTAATGCAGCACTTACTACGTCCGTATTAGCTTATAATATGGAGAAAGAAAGCTATGGTGTTGTACTTTTCAACTCCACGGCTATGGTTCTTAAAAAAATAAATGAGAAGAAGCCGGTCATAACAATTATAGATGAGATTCTTGATTCGGAAGCAGCTGGTTTTACTAATATTAATATCGGTTTAGAAAATGGATTGAAAGAATTAAACAAGGTTAAAGAAAAAACAAGACATAAATTTGGGATTTTAATCACAGATGGAAACTATAATAGAGGAGGAAATTTGGAATCTCTAATAGAGGAAGCAAGAAAATACCCCAAATTACATGTAATCGGAATGCCGGCTGAAAATGATGCTGAAAGAGGAATTGATACTTGTCGAGAAATAGCCCGAGCTGGAAAAGGTAAATTTTATGCTGTTAATGATTACAAAGAGATTCCTCGGGCATTGATAGAATTGTTATCTCAGGTATAATATAAAAAATTTTTACTCTAGTTACCCGAACTAAGGTAATGTTTTGCTAACTTCTTAGAAATTCTTCTCAACGTTTCAGAAAGAGCAGATTTTGAAATGCTTAAATCATTAGCAAATTCGCTTAATGAAACATTTCTTGGAATGTTAAAAAATCCATTTTTATAAGCAAGGCTTATTATTTCGTTTTGTCTTTGAGTGAGAAGAGTCGATTTATAATAGTATCCTATACGTTCAATTTTAGCTTTTATACCTTTTTTATTTAGTTGGATCAAAAATTTATCTACTTTAGACCGGTTTGTAATAGCTTCTATTCTAATTTTTCCGTCCTTTACAAGTACAGGATAAGAGATTAAAAGCTCAGTTTTAACTAGGGTGTTCAATATCCAAGGATCTACTTCTTTTACATTAAGTATTACAAGACTTTCACCTTCATACAAGATTTGCGCAGTTTTCTCAGTTAATTTCTCTCTAAAATCGGAAATGAAACGCTTTACTGAGGGACCTCTTATTTGGAATGAAGTAATCCCTAAGTTTTCTCCAATTGGAAAGTTAGATAGAATATGAAAATTCAATTCGGGATAGTTTTTGTTGAAAGTTGCAAGCCATTTATCCTGTGGAATTTCTATACTAAGCTTAATTTGAACGATATCTTGAGACATAGTAGGATAAGTTCTACTATTTAAAAAAACTTTACCTGTAAAGGATTAATTTCCTTCCTTCAACAAAATTATAAAATTACAACCTTGCGAATAATCCCCCATTACTCTATCTTCGACCCCCACCTTCCCACCATAGCGAACTATTATGTTTTTCACTAGTGACAACCCTATACCCATTCCACCCGTGCTTCTATCCTTTTGATAATTCCGTTTAAAGATGGTTTTTTTTCTATCTTCGATTATTCCCAAGCCATTATCTTTAAATTCGATTTTTACAAAATTTTTGCCTTCGTGAGAAACTTTCGATAAGTTTATCCATAACCTAATTTTTTCACTGTCGTTATGAATAACCCCGTTTATTAATAAGTTTTCGAAGGCGTCAATTAGAAGCTCACCTCCCATAACACTAGGAATTTCTTGAGTAGGGTTAAAACTTATTTCTAATTCCCTTTCATGAAATCTTGAGCGAAGTTCTTCAATTGTATCTTCAATCACTTTTTTCACTTCTATAGATTTTATGTTCATTTCTGCCTCTTCTATTTCTGAGAGTTTTCGTACATTCGAAACCAATGATGCTCCTCTTTCTAACTGTTGTTTGATTATCTCAACCATATCTTTTTCTTTTTCTGAGATGTCAGAATTTCCATTCCAAATATTCATTAATTGAACTGACGCATTAATATTGTTAAGAATATTACTCACATCGTGTGCTAATAAATCCTTAAAGAAATCAGCTTTATCGTATGCTTTTTTATATCGATCTTCAGATTCTTTTAACTCTTGTTCTGCTTTTTTGCGCTTCGTAATGTCAATCGCGGCACCTTCAATCCGATTCTCATTTTCAAACATTCGAGCAGAAATACTCAACCAAATAGGTGTCCCATCTCTTTTGGTGACGATTATTTCATACCCTTTAACTTCTTTATTAGTGCGAATTGCCTCTAAAATTTCAATCCGCTGCTGAGGATCGATATAGTGTTCAGTAGCAACATAATCCGCTAAACATTCTTCTCTAGTATTATACCCAAATAGCTTAGCAAAAGTCTCGTTGCACTCTATAAATTTACCATCGCTTATCCGGGACCAGTATAATCCTACTTGTGCGTTATTGAAAAGATACTTGTATTTTTCTTCAGATTCTTTTAGTTTTTGCTCTGATACTATTTTTTCCGTTATATCTTCTGTCATTACTAAATCGGCAGGTCGCCCTTTGTAATTAATAGTTTTTGAAAAATTATCAATCCAAGCAACTTCACCAGATTTTTTAATAATTCGATATTTATAACGGTTTACGACGTTAGGATCTCCCTCTTGTTTTTTTCTTGATTGTTCTAATACTTTTTCTCGATCCTCTGGATGGATTATTTTTCCGTATTCATAAGGGCTCCAGTCTTTAATATCTTCTTCACTATATCCACTCACATCAGTTGCTCGTTGATTTCTATACTTAAAAATTCCGTCCTGTATTATATAAATGCTCATAAAAGATTGTTCGGTAATATTTCTGAATGTTTCTTCAGACTCTTTTAATTTTTCTTCAGTCCGCTTACGGTCGGTAATATCTTTGAAAAAGCAATGCGCTTGCATGAATTTCCCGTTACTATCGTACTCTATTCTTCCATCTAACCAAATAAATCTGTGAATGCCGTCCTTTCTTATAATTTCATATTCCACATCTCTTATAATTCCGACTTCTTTAAAATATGAGAATCTAGACTTTAGCAATTCTCTACTTTTTAGAACTAAAAACTCTCCGAAACACTTCCCTAACACGTCCTCTTTATCATACCCTAAATAGTCAAGCCACGATTGATTAACATTTATAATATTAGTGTTTTTATCTAATGATTGATAAGGAATTGGAGCATAATCGTAAAATAGCCTGTTTCTTCTTTCTAATTCTCTTAATTTTAGTTCTTTGCTTTGTTTTTCCTCCATCACTTCACACACCTTTATATTTTACTCATTTATTGCTTTATTGATTAGAATCATTAATTCTTCAATTTTGAAAGGTTTACTAAGAAATGCCATAGCCCCCATTGAAATTGAAGGCTCCCTCATTGTTGTGTCCGCACTTGCAAAGATGATTTTTGTACCGCCATCAAGCTGTAATATTTCATTCATTGCGTCAAATCCATTCAATATTGGCATCCGGTGGTCCATAATGATTACTTTAGGTTTCTCAGATTGGTTTCTATAATTGTCAACGGCATCTCTACCATTTGTAGAGAATTCAACTGAATAATTCCCCATTTCTGCTAATATTATCCTGTAGAGATTTAGCAAAATGCGGTCATCGTCAACAACCATAATTTTAACGATAGTAGATCACCTTATACAAAAATATAGTATTAGATTTTGTATTTATGTATATCAGAAATCTAGTATAAATAGGCTTAAATGAAAGAACAAAGGATATTTTAAATTTAGTCTAAATAAATTGTAAAAGGAATATAAAAAAAATTAAAAATTAACTATTGGCAATTTCTCTTCCAAACTCTACACATTTTTCTATACTTTCCTGATCGGGATTCCATAAAGCTCGAATACCGTCATTGATTATAGAAAAACCGCCTTTCTCTAAATGTTCTGTTATCACTTTTATTGATTCTCCACTCCATCCATAACAACCAAACGAAGCTGCTTTTTTATTTTTAAACCGCAAGCCCTTGATCATCTCTAAAATTTCAGCAATTGATGATAAAATTCCTCCTCCAATGGTCGGTGAGCCTACGAGAATAGTTTTGGATTTGAAGATCTCTGTTATAATATCGTTTTTATCGGAACCGGCTACTTTATACAATTTAACATTGACATTTTTATCTGTGTCTACTATACCCTTACTAATAGCTTCTGCCATTCTTTTGGTTCCATCCCACATTGTATCATACAATATTGTAATCTGATTTTCTTGGTAATTATTAGCCCAAGCTAAGTATTTTTCAACAATTTGAGTTGGATTATCTCTCCAAATAACTCCATGACTTGTAGCAATAATATCGATTGGAAGATTAAGACTCAAAACTTCTTTAATCTTTTTATCTACAAGCGAACTGAAAGGGGTTAGAATATTAGCATAATACTTAATACATTCCGTAAATAGTTCGTTTTGGTCAACCAGGTCATTATACATAAACTCACTAGCGTAATGTTGACCAAACGCATCGTTACTAAATAAAATATTATCGTTGGTCATGTAGCATGCCATGCTATCTGGCCAATGAAGCATTTTCATTTCAACAAAGACTAATTGTTTATCATTTCCAAGATCTAAAGTATCACCCGTTTTTACCACTTGAAAATTCCAATCTTTATGATAATGGCCCTTTAACGACTTAACACCATTAGCAGTACAATAAATTGGAGTGTTTGGTATGTGCTCCATTAACTCAGGGAGTGCTCCGCTATGATCAATTTCAGCATGATTAGCTATGACATAATCAATCTTGTCTAAGTCAATTTCTTTTGAGAGATTTTTAACAAATTCTTTTGAAAAAGGCATCCATACCGTGTCAATTAGAACATTTTTTTCTTCTTTTATTAGGTAAGAATTGTATGTGGAACCACGGTGCGTTGAATATTCATTTCCATGGAATTTTCTAAGTTCCCAATCTATTTTCCCTACCCAAAAAACATTATTTTTGATTTTAAAACTCATATTTCTCATTCAATTTTATTTTTGTATTTATATATGTTAAGAGGTTTTTCTTACTATTTAAACAATTTTTCAATAGGTTAAAAGAAATTTTTGAAAAATGTAATATTATCATTCTTTTCTTGAGAGATAATCTGCGAGAAAAAGAGGTTCTGGTAGTTTATGATCTTTAGTTACTTTTAAAGCGATTTCTACTGCTACATCTAAAGTTGTTTTATATCCTATACTAATAAACACAGGTTTCATATCGTTATTTAGACAAACAGCATATCCTAATAGTTCTTGAGGTATATCCTTCGATTTATGGGGCTTGAATGCCCAAATTGGCGCTTTATTTCCTTTATTTCTTTTTAAGTTCTCCCATTCTGAATATCCAATAAAGGGATTTTTAGCTACTCCAAAAGTAGGAATGTTTAAAGCCAAACCCAAATGAACAGCTTCCCCAATTCGTTTAGGATGAATAATACCGTGACCATCACACATAATTATGTCTGGTGTTTCTGGAAGTAATTCTATAGATTTTGCTATTATGTTACACTCTCTGAACCCTAAGAAACCGGGTTTGTAAGGGAAATTAATAGCGACTTTAACGAAACTATGATGTTCCATAATATTCGCGTGAAGATTCCATAGAACGGCACAGGCTATGCCCCACTCTTCATTCCTTTTATCATAATAAGAAACATCTACACCTACAACCCATTTAATTCTATTATATTGTAGGAAGACTGGTTTCTGATTTTTTAGAATTTGACTGTATTTTTCTTGAATTGCTTCTGCTTCTTCTAGAGATAAATCTGTTTGGAGTAACTCGTGTTGCATTGATAATCATTATATTTTTTCATATATATAATATTGTTAAAACAAGAGGTAATTAAAACAAAATGCTCCAAAATATCCCAGAATTCGTTAAAAAGAGAATGAAGTATCTAGAAAAACTCGACGCTGAAGATAGAGTTGATGGAACCCCTAGAATGGAAAGGCTTCGTCAAATTCCTTCAGAGACGGGTAAATTTCTTGCTATATTAGCTGCTGGTGCCCCTAAAGGAAATTTTATAGAAATTGGAACTAGTGCTGGTTATTCTACTATGTGGATCGCGCTCGCTTGCATAGAGAGAGGCTGTAAAATAACAACATTTGAAATTTTAGAAGAGAAGATAAGACTTGCTAAAGAAACATTCCAGCAGAGTAAACTGGAAAATTATGTTGATTTAATAGAGGGAGACGCCCGAGATTATCTAAACGAAGAAAAAAGCATATCTTTTTGCTTTTTAGATGCTGAAAAAGAAGTTTATGAGGAGTGCTACGATTTAGTTATTCCAAATATGGTAAAAGGAGGCTTGTTAGTAGCTGATAATGCAATTAATCTATATGATGTCTTAAAACCTATGATCGATAAAGCAAAATCAGATAAACGTGTCGATGCCTTAGTTGTTCCAATTGGAAAGGGAGAGTTACTATGCAGAAAGATTTAATTCCACCCTTTTAGACAACATAACATCGAAATTATGCCTTTAACTTTTTAATTATAAAGGGAAAAATCAATATATTTATAATTTTTAGAGGAATTACTAATAAGTCTAAATTTATACACATAATCTATGGATTATGTGAAGATTAAAAAGAAAAGAGTATTCATTACTGATGGTAATTTATTCTTAAATAACTATAAAATTAAGGAAATTCGCGAAATTAAAAAACTGAAACGCTTTTCCAATCTTAAGGGACTTTTTTTAGAGAACAATAATCTTACCAAAATTGAGGGGATAAATCATCTTGTTAACCTAAATAAACTTCACTTAGAAGGGAATTCTATAGCTAACATTAGTGGATTAGATTCTCTTCATAACTTGGAAGAATTAGAGTTAACAGCGAATCAAATATCTAAAATATCTAATTTAGATCAACTTCAGAACTTAAAAAATTTAGCTCTAAATAATAATAAGTTAACGAACATTAACGGGTTAGAAACGCTTATCAACCTTAAAAGCCTTAATTTGAGTAACAATCAAATAGTAAGTCTTGATGGAATAGAAAACTTAAAGAACCTAGAATATCTAAATTTATCCAACAATAATATCAAAGATATAGACAAACTTTCCAAATTAACCCATCTTTTAACCTTGGAACTTAATGGCAATCCTGTTGAGAAATCTAGCCCCTAAGAATAACTATTAATTAGAATTTTATTTTAGGAATCTTGATGAAATATTGGACTAAGGAAGTTTCATATAGATTTTTTCTTTCAAATATATAACTATGAAAAAAATATGGATAATTCATAATTCTTTACATGGGAATTCTGAGCAGATTTCAAAAACAATAGCAGAAGATCTAAAAAATACTTATGATGTAAGTATTGATAGTATTAAGAATATTACTCCCGAAGATATCGCTAAAGATGACCCATATGGTTTGGTTGTAGCTACTCGAATCCTAGCTTTTAGGTCAGATAACGAAATTAGAGAATTTATCAAAAACATGGATAGAGTCATAACTAAACCAATTTCGAAAGTTGCCTATTTCTCAACACATGCATTAGGATGGAAGAACTTTTTCATAAAAGGAATGACAAAGACTCTTGAAAAAGCCGAATGTGTTGGAGAAATCTGTCCCGAATTCCTTGAAGTAAAAATGGAAAAAGCTGAAGGACCAGCTATCGAGGGTTCCGATGTAAAAATTGGAGAATTCATTTCTACATTAAGAAATTTCATGAATTAATAGAATAAGAGTAAAATCAGATTCTACTCTACTATCCTTTTTTTTAAGATATTTGTTCTTTAATATAAATATTAAAAATTTATACTCGTCTACCTTTTTAATAATAAATACTATCTTTTCTAATAAAGATAATAATTATTAAAGAGACATAAGATTGGTTCGACCCCTTACTGAAAAAAACATATGCTTGCGTTGTAAAGGAGCGAGATTATTATGTGGCAAGAAAACCTGTCCAATTTTATTAAAAAAATCGGTTTTAAAATCTCTTGTTCCATTTGAATTTGACAAAACACTTCGGAATGTAGAACTTTTCGGACCCAGTCCTCCAGGATTTTTTGTCGGTCATTTAAATTATCCAAAAGTTTACCTTGGTCCCTTAGTTCCTTTCCAAAAATTTGAAATTAACCTTGACATCTCTGATTATCACGTTTTAGACGCTCCAGAGCTATGGTTCGGAAAAAGCTTAGTTGATATTGTAAGGTATAGGAGTAGTTTAGTGCGGAATAATTTCAAAATAGATGTCAATATTGGAAAGAAGAGTAGAAAAAACACTCCACCTTTAAAGGTTCAAAGATTGTTAGAGACTTCCCAAGAATTATCAATGGCAGCTCGCCCTGTAGATACTGAAACGAAGTTAGAAAAAATGAATCTTAGTATGATGATGGATAATCACGCGTTGCCTATGGGACCTAGTGGTATGACTGAGAAAATTAGGATTTCGGAAAATACAAAGGTTCATCCAAAAGTAGAATATGTCGTTTCTGATACAGATTTAAATGCGACTGAAGCAGTTTCAAAGTATCTCTACTTTAAAGGGCAAGTTCCAGAATCTACGATTAAGAGAGTATTTTCGGCTGGGTTGCTAGGTCAAAAAACAAGACGAAGAATCGTTCCAACACGATGGAGTATAACTGCTGTTGACGATATTATCTCTAAAGCACTTATTAAGGAAATTAAAAGATTCCCCGAAATTAACGATTACCAAATATTCGAGAATACCTATTTAGATAATCACTTTAAAATTCTTCTATTTCCTGGAAAGTTTACGTACGAGATGCTGGAGGTCTGGGCACCTAATACTCTCTGGAATATCTCTCTCAATGGAGACACCCGTAGTTTGAAAGCTCAAATAATGACTGATTTTGAATTTTATAAAGGTAGAAAAAAATATGCGAGTAATATCACCGGTGCTTACTATGCAGCTCGAAAAGAAGTATGCGAATATTTGTACAAAATCGGAAGACAAGCAAGAGTTTTAATCTTCCGAGAAGTACAAGGTGGATATGTAGTTCCATTAGGTGTCTGGGTTATCCGGGAAACAGTAAAAAATGCTATGGAACTAGGAAATCCTCTAATTCTTGATAATTTTGACGACTCAACTAAAAAAATGGCGGATGGATTCATGGTGAGCTATAAATATTGGAAGCAGAGCAGTAAACTAATTAATTTCGTTAAAACTCAGAGAACGATAGATAATTTTTTATAAGTTATCTAATTCTAAAATTTAATTTATTCTTATCTTTGTTTAAATCTTTAAGGAACTGGTGAGTTATTAAAATGATTATTGATATGCATGTTCATCCTTTTTGTAAAGAGGCTGATTGGGGCGATGATCTTGATTTTGTAGCTAATGCCTTACTTGGCACCAATAAAAAGGGACGCCGTGCGATGTTTAAATTTTATGAAGTTCTACTAACAAAAATATCAATTGATGATTATGTTACTCAGATGAAAAAATATGGAATAGATAAAGCTGTGATTGTATCATATAACCTTACGACAGCTTACGGCGTATGCATCGTAACAAATGATAATATCGCTGATTTTGTTAAGAGATATCCAGATAAATTTATAGGATTTGCCTGTATTGATGTTCCTGCACCTGACGCTATGGATCAGCTTGAATATGCTATAACATCTTTAGGGCTCAAAGGTGTTAAACTTGTACCTCCAGCGCAGAAATTCGATATTTCTGATAAAAAATACGATCCGCTGTGGAAAAAAATGATAGATTTTGATATTCCTCTTTGGACCCACACATCGCATTTAGTTTCAATAATAGGATCAATAAGTAAATATGGTCATCCCATGCTAGTAGACGAATTAGCATCGAGACATCAAGATTTAACAATTATAATGGGACACATGGGGGTTCCCTGGTTTTGGGATGCCTGGGGAGTCGTTGTTAGACACCCCAACGTCTATATTGATATTTCTGCATATCCCGAACTTTATCAATGGTTTCCTTTTGAAGCATTTTCTAGGTTCAATGTAGAAGATAAAGTTTTATTTGCCTCGGATCATCCGCTAGTTCATTGGAATAAAATTATACCTGCTGCGCAAAATTTACCAATTTCAGAAGGATTTAAGGAAGCTATCTTATATAAAAATGCTATGAAACTTTTAAAATTATAATTTATTTTATAGAATTTAATGAAAAGAAGTTTTTTGGTTATAACAAAAATCGTAATAATTTCTACTTTATCTCTTATAGTCTACTTCTCTTTAAATGATTATTTGCTTAATAAGCAATTGTATGAGTGGTATTCGTATGAATTAACTGTCATACGAGCTACTTCGCTTATGTTGTTAAATGGTTACTTTTTTGTTTTAGCGAGTATAATCAAAATCAGCGTTTTCAAAAAATTGTATCTTATTCTTATCATATTTGGAATAATTGCGTGGAATGTATCTCACTTCGACTCTGTTCTTGATTTAGACTTACTTTCAAACACAAATGATGATTTTTTAGAACTTATATTGTTTGTATCAACATCCATCGTCGCTCCCGGTTTATTAATTCTAATTGCTTACTACATCAAGAAATTTACTTCAAAATTTGAAGGAAGTTTTGTTGGCAAATACCATTTACACGAGGGATTATTTGGTATAATCTTAGTCGGATTAGGAATTCTGCTTTTTGCTTTACGTCTATATGTGCTTCAATTTGACATTTTTTTAAAAGAATTTAAAGTCTATTTAGCGATCGTAATGATCCTTCTGTATTTTTTCTTATTCTTTGGAGGTTTTTTTATCCTTAGAGATTTCAATGACATAATCCACTTCAGATTTGTAAAAAAAATACCCACTCCTCAGAAGAAGCCAAAACAAAACGGTTCTATTTACAATTCAATGACTTATGAGAATGTTTCCTTTTTTAAACGATCAAAACTGTATCTTTTTCCAGTTGGTATATTATTGACTGGAATTTCATTTAGCATGGTCATATATAGCACAAAATTCATCCCTAAAGATGTGCTAAGCTCTGGGGAAACCATCAATCTTGGTTATATGTTAAGTTTTATAGCAGGTGCCTTGATTGGATATGATTGGGTAAGAGTTTTTAAACGTTTCTACCCTAATCAATATGAGGAAATAGAGTTAAAGATACTAGAATTACAAAAATCTAATAACTAATTTGCGCGATCATTATGATTTGGAAAACTTCTATAAACAAAATGACGGGTACTAAGTATCCATTAATTATGGCTGCATTTGCCGGGTTAGGTAGAACTGAATTTGCTGCAGCATTTTCGAATGCTGGAGGCTTAGGTATTATTACAGGTTTAAATTATAGACTAGATTCTTTCAAATCTGAACTTATAAAAATGAAAGAGTTAACAGATAAACCGTTTGGCATTAATTTAACCGTTTTACCTCCAGGCGTTAGAACATTTGATCCTCTTAAAAATGTTACCAAAGACGATTACTTGAAGTATTTGGAAATCGCTATAGACGAAGGAGTAGAAGTCTTTACTACATCTGCGTATCAAGCGACTCATATTGGAGAAAGAATAATAGAGGCAGGGTGTTATTGGTTTCATAAATGTGCTTTACTTCGTCACGCTATTTCAGCAGAAAGAGCTGGAGCAAGTGCTATTACATTAATAGGAATGGAAGCTTCAGGATTTAAAAATCCTTTCCAACATACTACTCTAATTAATATCACTTTAGCTAAGCGACTACTAAAAACACCAATCATCGCAGCAGGTGGAATTGGAGATGCGCGTGGATTTTTAGGAGCAATAGGTATGGGTGCTGAGGGTGTTTGTTTGGGTTCAGCGATTCTCACAACAAGAGAAAGTCCCGCAGCTCAAGAAGCGAAGGAAAGATGGCGTAAAACTGATGTTCTATCTGAAGAGTACCATAGACAATTGTATCATCGAGATTTAAGAAGTACTAGAGTACTCTCTGCATCTATTGCTCACCAGAAGGAAGAAGTTTCTATTAAAGAATTAATAGAAAAAATAATGTTTGAAGCAGCAGAAATACTAAAATTATGGGGATTAAAAGAAGATCATTTTACGACAATCCCAAAATAACAGTTAATTGAGAATATTTTTAAATAACAGAGAAGTAAATTAATATTATTAAACAATATAATATAAATGATATAAAAAAAATAGGTGAAATTATGGCTTTAGCAGGCGAAAAAATTGGAATCCCTAGCGCAGATGAAGCTCCTATGATTGTAATGGCGCGATATAAACAACCACTCGCAGGAATTTTATCAATCGCTCTTGTTTTTGTAATTAGTATTGTAACATGGTGGATTTTCTTTGATCCACGATGGCACAATCCTTATCCGAACCAAGAAATGGAAATCACGGCATGGGCAACGGTAATAGGTGGTTTTGGATTAATCGGAGTAGTTTGGGCAATTTGGTTTGAGAATTGGCCTTATTATAATTGGTTTCGCACGCCTTGGAAAGTCGGACTAGTGGGAACTGCGTTAAATTTTGTAATAATCTTGATATTTTCACTTTTACTTTTACCATGGTTTACATCAATCTATAGTAGTGAAATTATCGCAAGGGGTCTTCCAGATGATCCTTATATCGCATGGTTCCTTGGAGCTTCAATTTTTGGAGCATTAAGTGGATCCCTCTTCTCTTTTGCAGTGTTATGGGTTGCGGGGACTATGTATTGGCCATTTTTTAAAATTAAGCAACCAAAACGCGGAATTATCGTCTGGATTATTGGAAATGCAATTACGATCTTGGCTTGGTTTTTGCTATTTATTCCAGCAGGTGAACGCACAACTACATCTGAAGCTAGCGCAGTTAAACCTATAACAGGTTTCCCCAGTTACGCATTTTCACTTGGATGGACCCAATGGATAATATTCTTCTCCTTATTAACAATGATGGTCTTTGAATATTGGCCGTGGAGTAAATTGGGTAGGAAACAACCATTTATCGGTATGATAGCGACAGGAGCTTGTATTCTTTTAGGCTTAGTCGTTTCGGTTTTGTTTCCTTATGTTGCTCAATATATTTTTGATCCATTTTTTATAGCGATTGGAGGAATACCACCTGGTCCAGTTCCTAGACTTAAAGGTTGGTATATGATGAGTATTACTTATGCAATATTTCTGATTTGCGCTGTGGTGTTAGTATCTTTATTCTTTGACAATTGGCCAAAAAAATATACTCAATGGAAGAATTTTCTTTATAGATTTCTGTTGGTTATTGGTATTGGAACATTAACTTTTCTTGGATATTATCTCTTATCACCAATCGTGTTTGGAGACAATACGAATTATTGGTTGATGAATCCTACTCCATTTACGTTGTGGTTCCTTTGGATCGAAATATTGTTTGCTTATGTTTGGAGAAAATGGCCTATTTATCGAGCAGTTTAGGTGATATACACATTGTTTAAAGCTGGAGACATTTCAATTTCAACTGAATTCGAATGGATAGGGGATTGGGCTGGACGGCGTGCTATTTTAACTCCAAATCGGGAAGCATTTTTCGATAATATCGAAAAAAACCTCTATACTTTCAGTGATCTTAATTTAAGAGCGAATAAACTTGCCCGTGTACTATTAAACGAGGGTATATCCAAAGGCGATCGTGTTGCAATGTTCTCTACTAACAGACTTGAATGTATAGATTTGTTTTTAGCGACGGGAAAAATTGGAGCAATTCTAGTTCCGTTCAATATTCGATTATCTATGTCAGAGCTTGAGTATTTAATTAAGAAAACTTCTCCATCAATCTTCTTCTATGAGCCGAGATTAGAGGATAAAGCTCAAGAAATTAAGAATATGGATTTAATTAAAAGAAACATTGTTATGGGCAACAAATCAATTTTAGACGATAATACAACTAAAGAGATGACAGAGAAAGTTTCAAGTTCCAGTATTGAGCGTCCAATTTTAAATTTTGAGGATCCGCATCTCATTCTATTTACAGGGGGCACTACTGGACTACCTAAAGGAGCAACTATCCCTCATCGATTAATTTTCTGGAATTCTGTAAACACGATACTTTCATGGAGTTTAACACCTGAAGACATCCAACCTTTACTCTTTCCCTTGTTTCACACTGGAGGTTGGAATGTACTGCTTGTCCCGTTTTATCATCTTGGAGCAAAAACTATATTGATGGGAGATTTCAATCCAGAAGAGACAATAAGGGTAATTGAACACGAAAAGAGTACTATTGTAATAGGCGTCCCTACTATGTTTCACACTATGGCGAATTTGCCAATATTTAAAGAAACCAATTTCGATTCTGTTAAAATATTTATTTCTGGAGGTGCTCCTTGCCCCGTTGCTATCATGGAAAAATATTGGGCAAAAAATAAGCCTTTTAAAATGGGTTATGGCTTAACTGAGGTTGGACCCAATAATTTTTACTTACCTGAACAAGAAATTAGAAAAAGACCAACATCGGTAGGATTGCCTGTTTTCCATTGCGATACCAAGATAATAGATACCAAGACAAATCAAATTGTAAAAAAAGGAGATGTGGGGGAATTATTATTAAAGGGACCACACATCTTTTCAGGGTATTGGGAAGAACCAGAAGAAACAAGAAAGACTATTGAACAAGACGGATGGGTTCATACTGGAGATTTGGTCATGCAAGATGAGGTTGGGTTTTATTACATTGTAGGTCGTAGGAAAGAGATGTACATTAGTGGTGGAGAAAACATATACCCCGTTGAAATAGAAGAAATCCTCTTTAAACATCCCGCGATTGATCTTGCTGCTGTAATAGGCGTTCCCGATGAAAAATGGGGCGAAGTAGGCAAAGCTTTCTTAACTCTAAAACCGAGTAAATCTCTTAAACCTGAAGAAATTCGAGAATATTTAACTTCCAAACTCGCAAAATATAAAATTCCTAAATATTTCGAAGTAAAGGACTCATTACCCTTGAGTGCAACTGGTAAAATATTAAAAAGAGAATTAGAAAAGATATGAATATGAATCGTTTCCGCTCTGTTGGTTTAGAATCTTGGGGAGTGTATCTTCCAAAAGAACGACATTCTAGCGATTTTATTGCTCAGGAGACTGGTATTCCAAAAAAGGTACTCGAAGAGAAATTTGGATTAAAAAGTAAAACCGTTCCTGGACCTGATGATCATACTGTAGCAATGGGGGCTAAGGCTAGTCAGCAAGCTCTCGAACGAGCAAATTTAACGCCAGACGATCTAGATCTCATTATATGGGCAGGTGAAGTATATGCCGAAAGACCTATGATGACCTATGGGATTAAACTACAACAATTACTAGGCAACCCTACTAAAGCTTGGGCATTCGATATAAATCAAAGATGTGGAACTTTTTTAGTCGGGATGCTTTTAGCAAAAAGTCTGATCCAGACAGATCCAAGCATTTCAAGAGTTTTGGTAGCTAGTGGATACCGAAATTCTGATTTAATAAGCTATAAAAATTTAAGATCACGGTTTATGCTTAGTCTTGCAGCTAGTGGAGTCGCAGCTATCATTAAAGCAGATTACAAAAAAAACGAAATTCTTGGAATCTCGACAATTTCAGATGGTCGATTTGCTGATGATGTATATGTACCTGCTGGGGGCACAGTTCAACCAATTTCTGTAGAAGCAATTGAAAATAACCAAATTTATCTAGATGTTCCAGATCCTGAAGGACTTAAGGACAGATTAGATAAATTTTCAATGGATTCTTTTGTTAAGGTTATTGATGATGCCTTAAAATTATCAGGGTATAGCAGAGAAGATATAGATTACTTAGCTCTATTGCATATGAAAAGAAGTGCCTTCGAGTATGTTGCAAAAGCAGTAGGAGTAGATCCATATAAACAATCAACGTATTTTGAAGATATAGGGCATAACGGTCAGAACGATGGAATAATCTCACTAGAAAGAGGATTAAAGAGCGGAAAAATTAAAGATGGCGATATTGTAGTTCTAACAGCTGCAGGAATAGGTTGGGCATGGAATGCCGGTGTTATTAAATGGGGTAATATAGATTGAAATCATTTTTTTTTTTACTTTTTCCAAAAAGAATTTACAAGATCGTTAAATTCATTAGGATGATCGAGAATAATTAAATGACCTGCATCTGGAATGATTGTTAATTCAGATTGTGGTAACCATTCATGAATCATCTCACTTGCCCATACTGGGGTAGTGATGTCTTTTTTTCCAACTGGGATTAAAACTGGAATAGTAAGGGATTTTAAATTTTCGCAAATATTAAAGCCAGCTGAAGCTGCTGTTGCTTGTAAACAATCTTTTTTTGTCATGTGATCTGTTACTAACTTAGCCACAAATTCTGCTTTCTCGTCGTCATAAGGAACCATACCTCTAACACTAATCCCCTTAGCAAAGTTTTCCACTTTATTATTATTTATCCTTCCTAGCACATCTGTAATTGCCTCTTGGCTAATAAAGCAGAAACTATCTGCTACAACCATTTTACTAACTTGCGATGGATTTTCAAGACCATAAACTAACGCAATCATACCTCCTAATGAATGTCCTACCAAGTAGAGCTCATTAGTCCAATTAATATGATTCAATAGGCCAAGCATATCATCTACATAATTACGAATAGTAAATCTCTTCTTTGGTTTAGTGGATCTTCCGTGACCTCGAAGATCAAACCTCAAAATATGATATTCGGAC
>JAHQWP010000098.1 GCA_029856235.1 Promethearchaeia archaeon | reverse complement strand
CTCAATAATGACCTCATACAAAAGCTCAACGATATAGGAATTGAAGTTCAGACCAAACGGTTGTGTTCTCAACCGATTTTATCCTATGACCAACAATTTTACTCGAGAAATTTGAATGAAACTTTAACAAGAATACACGAGCAATTAGGTATTATGGAAAGAATCCTAACGAAGTACGAATTTGATTATTTTGCTTCTTGTGCGGTCATAGCCGACGAACAGATTCAAAAATATGGTATTTACGAGAAATTATTACTAAACGAAATTCCAATGTTTATTAAGCGAAGAGAGAAATTCTTCACTTCTGTTCAAGTGGCGTCAAAAGAAAACGGGATTAATCTCTCTTCGCTCCGTACTAGTGCGAAAATAATAAAAGGATTATCTCAACCAGATCCTTTTAAAAATCTTAATTTTTGCGTAAGTACTAATGTTCCTCCTGATACTCCCTTCTTTCCCGCTGCTTACCATATGGCAGAAGGACCTTCATTTGGTTTAGCTCTAGAAATGGCTGATGAAGTTGTGAAGGTTTTTGAAAGTACGAGTAGTTTTGAAAAAGCACACGAGAGCTTAAGAGTAAGATTTAATGAGATTTACGATTTTCTTGTGAATGTTTGTGAAGAAGTCGCCACCAAGAACGGCATTGAATTTAGCGGAATAGATTTTTCTCCGGCACCATATCCTACTACTGAGAAAAGTATAGGAACCGCATTCGAAAGACTAAACTTTGAATATTTTGGAGCTCCAGGATCGCTCATAGGAGTAGCTATGATAAAGAATGCTATACCTAAGAGAAAAAAGGTTATTGGATTTTCCGGTTTCATGCCCTCCGTTCTTGAAGATTATACAATCGCACACAGCTTATCAGAAAATAAATTTAATTTAGATACTTTATTACTATATGCGACTATTTGTGGAACAGGACTAGATTGCGTTCCTTTACCAGGTAATATTACTGAACGAGAATTGTTTTATATCTTATTGGATCTATGTACCATCTCTTTAAGACTAAATAAACCACTTACTGCTAGACTTATGCCTATACCTGATAGAAACGCAGGTGATATTGTTGATTTTGATTTCGAATACTTTGCTTCCTCGAAAGTTATGGACTTTCGAAGGTTATTAGGTACTAATGAAAATGATTTATTTTCAAGTAAAGAAAAAAGTATTACTTTTTTATAATTGATTGTTGAGGTTAAAGGAAAGAGATTATTCGAAATATTCTATTACTTTTCCACTTTGAGTTATTTCATAGAAGACTTCACTACTTTCATCATCTTCGATGGAATTTATACAAAAAGCTTTGAGTAAATAATCAATATTATAGATTAATTGGTTTTCTTCTTTAATCACTTCTTTTTCTATTAATACCTTAAGGAGCTCTTTCTTGGAAATTTTCTTGGCTTTATTTACTATTTCCAATATTTCTCTTCTTACAGGATGGTTTACAGCTTTTAAATAGAGACCGTGCAAATATTTAGTTCCCTCCAAACTTTGGCTATATTCTTCCATTGATTTGTAATGTTTAAAATCAAACTCATCTGGCATATATTATTCAAGGGTAGAAGAAATTAAAGTTTTTTCAAATTGTTGTTAAATCTGCTAATTAACAGAAAGTTTAATGGGCTTTTTATAGACTTACGTAGAAAAGTACTTAGAATCAAAATTAATTTAGTTTTTAATAAATGTGAAGTAAGTGGAGAAACCTCAAGTTCAAACTATTGGTGCTAATAAGCGTGTTGAGAAAAAATAGCGAGTTATGGAACATCTAGATGGCTTATGGGGCAGAAGTTCGACAAAAGAAGGAAATTCCAAACATATTAACAAGAAACTAGTGGTAAAATTAGAAACTAATGGCGCAGAAAAGCGAAAAATTTTATTAAAACTAGAATGTGGGAAATCTAGCATTAATTCAAACAACTATCACCTTCTTTCTGATTTGTTAAAAGAATTTTTTAGCTCTAATTCTCCATCTGAATAACAGTTTATCTTTTGTTGAAGTTTTAAAAGAAAAACATTTTATAGTAGGACTCCTATTTCTTTTTTAGTTTTAATTTAAAAAATCTGATGAATTTAATATGAATTTTGAAGAAATAAAAAAATTACTTGGTAAAGATGCGGATAACCTTTTAAACCATACATGCACAGGAATTCCCAAGGAGATGATACACACTCCGGGCCCAGATTATATGGAGAGAGTATGGGAGCTTTCTGATCGTAACAATTTAGTGTTAAACAATATGGAGCGAATATTTAACCAGCGAGGTAGATTAGCGGGTACTGGTTATGTTTCTATACTTCCCGTAGATCAAGGGATAGAACACACCGCATCAGCCAGTTTTGCGGTAAATCCTCGGTATTTTGATCCAGAGAACATAATTAAGCTAGCAATAGATGGAGGATGCAATGGTGTAGCATCCACTCTAGGGGTTCTAGGGTCCGTTAGCAGGAGATATGCGCGCAAAATCCCATTTGTAGTGAAAATAAACCATAACGAATTGCTTACAAAACCCAATTTATCTGATGAGACTATGTTCGCAAGCGTAGATCAAGCGTGGGATATGGGAGCTGCGGCTATCGGTTCAACAATCTACTTTGGTTCTGAATATTCGCGAAGACAAATACAAGAAACATCTGAAGCTTTTAAATACGCCCACGAGCTTGGATTAGTGTGTGTGCTATGGACTTATCTTAGGAACAAAGAAGAATTCATTAAAGATGGAAAAGATTATCACACGGCAAACGATTTAGAAAGCCAAGCTAATTATCTGGGAGTTACAGTAGAAGCAGATATAATAAAACAAAAGCTTTCTACCTTAAATCGAGGGTTCTTAGATTTAAACTACGGTAAAACGGACAAACTCGTTTACGACAAATTAGCGACGGACCATCCCATTGAATGGAACCGTTACCAAGTTGCTAATTGTTATATGGGAAGGGTTGGATTAATTAATTCTGGTGGAGAAACGGGTGGAAACGATCTAGCTGATGCTGTGAAAGCTGCCGTGATCAATAAACGCTCTGGTGGTATGGGGCTCATATTAGGTAGAAAAGCTTTTAAGAAACCAACACCCGAAGGAATTAGAATTCTTAACGCGGTTCAAGATGTATATTTATCTAAAGATATAACCATAGCTTAATAAAAAACAAATTTTTTTTAACTTCTTTACTTTTTACTCGAATCTTAATTAACCTAGGATTAAATTGAAATTAGATCGTATCATATCTTAACATTAAAAAGGAAGAATTAAGATCGAATAGTTGAAAAAAAATTGGTCTACATTAAATTAATTAAAACTAAATGCTATTATAATCTTAAGTTAAAAGGAGCAATATAGAGAAATAAAAAAAAAAGAATAGAAAATGGGAAACAACAAACATAATCCAAATCAAGGGAATAACCCTTATAGGGTAAATAGAGAACCTGTAAGTGAGCCAAATCCCACAAGTTTTGCAAAACCTGGAGTTGATTTTGATTCTCAGCGTATATGCCCTTCGTGTGGTAAGGTAATTAAAATTGGTCATAATTTTTGCAAATTCTGTGGAGTGGATTTAAGTTCTATACGTCCATTAGGATATTCCGATAGGACTTTAAAAGAATTGGCCAATACGGCATTAACTGATCCTGATCCCGGCGTTAGAAAGGATGCTGTTGACACCTTAGGAGATTTAGGAGAAGCTGAAGTTCTGGGAGTTTTTGCGTACATTTTAATGAACGATCCTGATGAATTAGTTCGTAAAGAGGCTGCTGATGAATTAGGAGATTATCATCACCCGCACTCACTTGACATTTTAGCAAAAGCTTTGAAGGATAAGAGCCCTATAGTACGGAAGGAAGCAATTGAGGGTTTAAAGAAAATCAAAAAGAAAAATAAACCTGAAAAAATAGAAGCTGAGAATAGAGAAAAAGAGGAAAAAACACTACAACCGGAAGAACCAAAACCAAGAACAATTGAATTTAACGAAGTAGAGAAAGAAGTAGAAAAACCTGAAGAAGAACCAGAAGAAGAGGAAGAAAAGGAAGAGGAACCTGAAAACGAGAAACCAGAATCTCTAGTAGAAATTGAAGACTACGACAACGAGCAATATTAAAAATGGCATACCCTATTTTTTTAGAAATTATCTTTCTTAATCTTTCTTAATCCTTACCATTTGGAATCTTTGGCAATTCCCTACGAGTTGTAGAAGTTGGTTTTTCAGCTTCACCTCTGGAAGGTTGAACTCCTTTCTTTAGAACTTCTACAGCCTCAACGATTCCTTTTTTATCATCAAAGTAAACTCTAAATACATTATTATCCAATTCCATTACTCCTTTTGGAAGCTTTTTTACTTCTTCCCAAACTACATCTTCAACATTCTTTCCAAACACATCTGTTACTTTTGAAACTGCTCCATATAATTTATGCCCAAGAATTAAGTTTTGACGTTCTAAGCTTTTTGGAACGCCTATGTTTAATATTTTTTTTTTAATTCTATTTTTATCTTCTTCTGAGAGCAAATCAGTTAGTTCTGCTGTTCCTTTCTTTTTCCTTGTTGGTGTATCTCTCGCAAACGAAGAAATAACTACATCATCAGCCTCTAAGCCTGGAGAATAATATTCCTCATCATCCTTTTGTACTCCTGCTTTTAGTTCTTTTGCAAGGCGTTCTAATTCTAAAAGACGGTCTCTTTCAACATTTCTGATGTATCTCATATCGGGAAGTTTTTCTGTTACTTCCATAGATTCCAACCTGAAGGCGTGTAAGAATTCTTGTAACTCATCTCCTTGATCAATGGAGATAATTTTACACCTATGATAACGAGAGTCCTGAATTAAATCCCGTTGTA
>JAHQWP010000097.1 GCA_029856235.1 Promethearchaeia archaeon | reverse complement strand
CAGAGGAACCTAAGTTAAAAGAAATCTTTGATAATTTCATGAAATATATTTTTGAATATAGTCCTGGAGTTGAATTTGTATACGTTTTGTTGAATAAAATTGATCTTCAGGAGTCAAAAGAAGATGATATTTATGAACTCTTGATTAAAGGCTTAACGGATGATTTAAAAAGCAAGGTTGCTTTTACTCCTGTATCGGTGAAAGAAGGAAGCGCCCAACATAGGTTGATCGAAATTCTTGATTACAAAATTCAAGAGAATACATTAGCTTTACAAAAACTTGGAAAAATAAGGCATATGTTAGATCAAATGAAGTTAGTTACGCTTTCTGAATACTTTTTATTCAATCAACCTGATGGTTTATTAATAGCTTCAACTTTAGGTAAATTTGAGCACAAACCTCTCCAGTTCATGAAATTTGAGATAGGAACTCTTGATAGTAATATCTATCAGATTTTTACAAAAATTATGAATTTATCTGATTCTGCGATTTCTCCTTTAGAATTATCCACTGTTATATACGAGAGCGATAACAATTATATTTTAGTAAGAGAAGTAAGTAACGGATCAGTGTTGATGATAGTTACTAAGAGTAAAAGTGAGGATATATTTAATACTGTCATTAACTCCTTAAACGGAGAAGATTTTAAAAATCTAAAAAAAATAATTAACGAGAATGAATTGTAAATACTTACCTTTCATCCGTTTTATGAGTTAAATTTAAAATAAAAAACAGAATTTATTTATTTTCAAAAAAGATTGCCTTAATTATTCTTCTTTTTGATGTAATTTTATCTTAGTTAGCATTCGCTGCTTTGCATGGTGAGGTCTTCTAATTACCGTGTCATTTGATTTTTCTATTTCCCGAGCTTCGTCACACATTATCGCTGCTGTTCGCATCATTTCATGAGCCGCCGCAAGTAAAGGCATATAATCAGCTCTTTCTTTAAGTTTGAAACACGCTTTTCCCGTAACCTTTGATACTGAAGCAGCTAACTCATAAGCAGCCATAGCTTTAGCTTCAGCGTATGGATTCGTAAATTTAGCTGTTTTTAAGGCTGTGGATGCATCTACAATAATTTGTGGTAAAGTAGGAGTTCTTCCTTCTAGCATATCCATTATTACTTTATTTAATTCTTCGGCAATAAGCTGAAGAGCTCCTGTTATTGCTAGAACCTTTAATAAATCAGCGTTAAAGCAACTCATCTCAACAGGATCTAAGAAAGGGCGTCTCGCACCTATCATACTATCACAATTCACTAGAATATAACCCATTCCTTTCTCTTGAATTTCTTCAACTGCTTTTTTCGCAGGAGAGTCGGATATTATAATCGTAGGAATCCCTGTTTCTTTTGCCATATCTCTTGCTGCTTTTGGTCCACCTAAAGCCGCATTTGGACTAGACATAATTACTAAATCCGGTCCAAATTCAAGTAATTTTTTCATAGTATCCACACAATGGTCTGCGGGATGCATTTTAGCACCAGAAGTTACTTCTCTTATATTAATTCTAGTTGCTTCTGCTCTCTCATCCATTAAAAAGGCAAGTAATAATGATGAACCAATTGTCCCATTTTTAAGGATACCGATATTCAGTACTTTCCCTTCTTCACTCATTTTTCACAACTTTTATATGTAAATTCAGATTTTAAAATTAGAATTATGTAATCTAACAATTTTTCAATGTTTTTATTTTTTTTTTAAAATTTTATAAAAGATTGATGTCTAATAATTAATACAATATTTTAAAAAAAATTGAGATGGAATTAAATGGAATTAAATGGAGTAGAAATTGAAGATACTTTTTGTGAAGCCTTTGGCGCTGTTTTTACGAGAATTTTAGTGACCGCTACTAATACAAAATGGGTCAAAATTGCTAGTCAAATCGCGACAGGTTATGGTACTTCGACAATCCACTGTGATTCAGAAGCAGGAGTCGATGTTTTTGTTTCTCCTAATGATACTCCCGATAACCGCCCGGGAGTTGTGTTGATGTTTTTTAAGACAAAAAAAGATAAGATGGATCAAGTATTATTGAATAGAATTGGGCAGTGTATATTAACTTGTCCTACTACTGCGTGTTTTGACGCTTTGAATAGTTCTCTTGCTCCAGAAAAAGATTTTGAAATAAAAACGGGGTACAAACTTAAATTCTTTGGTGACAAATTTGAGGAAATGTCAGAGGGACTCTATAATTTTGAAGCGTGGAAAATTCCAGTTATGGATGGGGAGTTCGTTGTTCAGAGTAATTTTAAGGTTGGAAAAGGAATTGCAGGGGGAAATTTTTTAATATTTGGCGAAACGCAAGAAGCTGCCTTAGAAGCTGCTGAAAAGGCGATAGACGCTATTAAAGATGTAGAAAATGTGATTGCTCCTTTCCCAGGAGGAATTGCGCGATCTGGTTCTAAAGTGGGATCACAATATAAATTTTTAAACGCATCAACAAACGATCCTCTCTGTCCAACTCTCCGTAATAAAATTGAGGGGTCTTTATTAGGGGAAAAAGATAATTGCGTCTATGAAGTAATTATAGATGGCGCTACCGAAGATGCTGTCAAAAAGGCAATGAAGTTAGGAATTCAAGCATCTGTTAAAATTCCGGGCGTTAATAAAATCAGTGCGGGTAATTATGGTGGCGAACTTGGAAAGTTTCAGTATCGCTTATACGATATATTAACTTAACCAGCAAAAAATAGTATTTTATTCCTAAAAATGGAATAAAAAATTTTATTTTAATTTTCTTTTTATCTTTCTTTGAGGTTCTTTAAGGATTTTTTCGCGCTCCTCTGCTTCAATTTTTTTTGTTTCTACTTTCTCTATAGGCTTTTTAGATGGAGCAGTTTTCGGTGACTTTGAAGGTTTCTTTGGTCGGACTTCTTTTGGTTCGATATATTTAGTTTTAAATTTCTTATAGAGAATTCCTACGCCAACTAAAATACCGACTAGTAATCCAATTGAAAATCCTAACCATGGAAGAATAGGTGTTAGCAAATCGGGGATTACATTAATTTCTTGAGGAGCAAAACTATAGTCTGAATGAAGGTGAGTAGTTGCGCCATCCACATCAGTAACAGAAACATATACGTACCAAATTCCAGTTATTAATTCTTCCGTTCTGATTGTAATTTTTAAACCGCTTCTGTATTTTTTAGTTATATTATACCAATTGTTTTCCTCATCTAAAAGGGAAACTGTTATATATTCAATCGTATTTTCGGTATCACTAACATCAAAAGTAAAGTCTAAATCTTCTCCATAATTTACTGCGATTGCCTGATCCATACTAAATCCATTAATGTAGTACCCTTGGATTTCAGGAGGATTATTTAAAACCGTAATGGACGCACTTACATTGTCTTGTCCACCGTACTGGTCTTCAGCTACGATATGCATTTGATATCTTCCTAAGGGTTTAGCTATATCTATTGAAAAAGTTGTAGTGAAAGTCCAATTGTTATTATTGGTTAATTGTATCGGGGTACCTTGTATACCAGTAGAATCTTGAATTGTTAGAAAAACTGTAAGATTTTCTGGTAAAGTGTATTTGTCCTCATCGGTAACATTTAAATTAAGAACACAATCTTCTGTTCTCAGTAGTGGATTAACTGAAAAATCAATCGAAGGTTCTGCGATCTCTGGCAATGAATTTAACACGCTAAAAGGATAGTATGCTGCTGCTTTAGTATTTCTCAAAGCATCCGTAATATTGATCTTGATGTAATATAAATCGTTAGTAAAATTAAATCTGTCATCAATAGCAAAAGAAAATTGATTTAAATTGTTGCCAACATCAAATAAGTTCCTTTGAAGAGGTTCATTATCGCTATCAACTACAGTCACAT
This sequence comes from Promethearchaeia archaeon, assembly GCA_029856235.1. Classification (GTDB taxonomy): domain Archaea; phylum Asgardarchaeota; class Lokiarchaeia; order Sigyniarchaeales; family SOKP01; genus SOKP01. The sequence goes on along the minus strand of JAHQWP010000097.1, from coordinate 989 downwards.
TCCAATTAAAGTCGTAAGGTTGAGGTTCGTCGTTAACAATTAACTCCGCGAAAAGAGTGTCATCTCTATGGTATTTTGCGCTATTAAGTAATAACAAATAGTTAGATTCTATCGTAAAATTAGTAATTGGAGTTGAAGAACTAAGAAGGCCATTTGTGAGGTTATATATTAAGAAACTCACATTTTGGAATCCCAAAGGATCGTAATATCTCGGAGTATAGGTGTAAGTAAAGTTTGTATCCGTACCAGACACATATTCCATGTTAAAATTCTCTACATCGTTGTTTGAATAATGAATTTGCATAATAGTATAATTAGGGTTGGAAAATTTTGATGCGTTAATGGTGAACTCAATAGGTTCAAAGAGCCTATAAGCTGTTGTTCTATTTTGATGTATAGAAGAATAATCTAAAGAATCTCCATTGGCCGAACTTTTCAAATCAGAAACATACTGAAAATTATAAAGTGCACTTTCTTGTTCAGAACCTAGATCAGTACCGTTGTTTATATTTATTGAAGTTAACCAAGTGGATAAAAATATTGTTGCGAAAATAAAAAGGATCAAATATAACTTCGTTGATGTTTTTCGTTCACTCATTTTTCAATCATCTTCTTAATAGTTTATGTTTAATTTCTTTATTTTTGTATATTAAAGCAATACATACTGGAATCAACACAGGAAGAATATAAAATACAATTAAATTGAATGGAGATAGTTCCAATTGTACTTCATAGTAATATCTTGCAATAGGATTATCAGAACCGTCTCTTAATTCGAATATATAAGATTTTTTTCCAAAATCATAGGGATTTATGCTAGGACTTACATCAAACGTAATCCTATTGATGCCAGGTCCAAATCCGTCGAGATTTGTTGCTACTGAATTTCCATTTACATAAAGTGTAAATGATTCAGATTTATCTTGATTGTTCTGAATAATTAGGATAAACTGAGCAGTTACGCCTTGTTCTATAATTTCAGGAAAAGA
>JAHQWP010000096.1 GCA_029856235.1 Promethearchaeia archaeon | reverse complement strand
AATGGTATTAAATACATGAAAAAATATTTTGTCGAAAATTATGGAGCAGATCCACAATTCGTCCAAGATATCGGTATGGAACACAAAGGATTAGAATTTTCTGAATATGTAACCAAAGAATCGTTAGCGCAACAAGGAGGCTATGGATTGACGAATAAAGGTCCACAACACGACGAAGCTTGGCTTATTTTTGACGATGTAATTCGAAATTCGATACCAACTTTCGAAGATAAAGCTAAGGCTCTGAGATATTTCCCTTATTGGAGAACAGTATTTTCTCTACTAGGATTATGCAAGTTGCCCTGGAACGATATCCAGCCAACGAGTCAAGCAGATTACCCTATTAAAGATCCTAAAACGGGAGAACTAGTTCGAGCGAAAATTCCTGATCATGTTGAGAATTATGTTAAATACTACTCAGCAGTCTCGGGAAATCAATCAACCTCAGACGATCTTATAAGAATGTCTGAAAGAGTGTATACATTTCAAAGGATATTTAATATTAGGTTAGGTAAAGGACTGCGAGAACACGATTCAAATCTACCATATAGAGCAGTAGGACCAGTTACATCCCTTGAATACGAAAGTCGGCTTGAGAGGTATGATACACAGCTTAAAGAATTAGGATTTGATATTCGTGATAAAACTACGCAAGAGAAAATTAAGATACTTAGGGAACATCGTGAGCAACAATATGTAAAACTTCAAGATGCTGTATATTTAGAACGGAGTTGGAATAAAAAGGGTTGCCCTACAATAGATTTAGTAAGGAAATTGGGAATTGATTTTCATAAAATTATTGATATTATAACTCCTTATCAATAAACTAATATTAAATTTTCTTTTCCTCATATTTTACAGATTTTTTTTAGAAAAAATAAAAAATTATCAACTATTTTTATAATGATATCTTAACACCGTATTTTAAATTAAAATTATTACCTAAAGAAGTGAATCCAACCTTAAAATCTCAGAAGGAACAATCCAATAGTGTAAAATCAGAATTTACATTTGAGAACGATGACTTTTTAAAAACCAGACAAAAAGGAATAAAATCTTGGTTAGTTAAACACATTTTTTATAAATCTAACAAGTATTTTATGATATTATTCTTAACTTTGATGATAAGTTCTTCTTATTTAGCTTCATTCATTTATGTCATAATCGGAAAAGCTATTGATGTTTTCCCTACGGCCCAGCCATCTCAAGTTGTTTACTATACTTTTTTGGTATTGCTTATCGGATTGGGAAGTCCTATTTCGGGAGTGTTATCAAGAACATTTCGGGAAATTGTTGCTCAGAGAATTGAGAGAGACGTACGTAGAGAATTCTATTTAAGTCTGCTAGGAAAAAGTCAATCTTTTCATGATAAACAAAGAATAGGAGATATAATGGCTCGGGCTACTAATGACGTAAGATATTTGAATTTTTTAATTTCTCCTGCGATAGGCATGATTTTGGATGCTGGGATTAACCTAATCGTTCCTATTTATTTAATTGGTTCCACTTATCGCCTTGAATTAGTATTAATTCCATTAATATTTGGTATCATTTTTATATTATATCTTCGCAGGTTTCTCGGACGTTTAACCCCTCCAACGGAAAGTAGACGTATTGCTTTCGGTTCTATGAACACAGTTCTAAATGAATCCTTGAGCGGGATTGAAATTGTGAAATCAATGGCTCAGGAAGAAAATAGCATTGAAATATATAAAGATAGTGCTTTAAGTTATCGAGATGCGGGTATTGAAACAGGGGATATACAAGCTAAGTATATGCCTTTATTACTCTTCTCAGTTACAATTACTATAGGTTTAACAATCGGTGTGATTTATAATAGAGCTGGTATTCTGTCTGTTGGTGATATTTTAGGTTTAGTAGGTTTATTATTGCGTTTGCGATTTCCTGTCAACGCTTCAATAAAGTCATTCTTAATGACAAAAGAAGCAATAGTGGGAGGAAATCGGCTATTAGAAATTATGAATCAGAGTTCAGAAATTTACGATGCTGATGATGCTATATCTAAAAATATTGAAGGCTCTTTAAAGTTTGAAAATGTAACCTTTTCTTATCCAGGTACTCAAAACAAAGTTCTAAAAAATATAAATTTTGAAGTATCGGAGGGACAAACTGTAGCAATAGTAGGAACAACAGGTTCTGGAAAGACTACGCTTACGAAAATGATTTCAAGGCTATATGATGTTGATAAAGGTCGAATTTTAATTGACGGGATTGATATCAGAAAATATTCTCTTCAGTCTCTTCGTGACCAAATCGCTTATATTGAACAGGATATTTTTATCTTTTCAGATTCAATTTTAGATAACATTTCCTTTGGGCGAGATTCTGCTAAGGAACAAGTAATCTCCGTCGCAACTGAGGCGCAGGCTCATGAATTTATAAAAGATTTGCCAGATCAGTATAATACAAAGGTTGGAGAAAGAGGAGTACAATTAAGTGGCGGAGAACGTCAACGAATCGCAATTGCCCGTGCTTTCCTCACAGATCCAAAAATACTAATTTTGGATGATTCTAGCTCCTCAATAGACTCAGAAACTGAAGAAAGAATTCAAAAAGCTATTTTCAGGATTTTACATGGAAGAACTACCTTTATCATAACACATAGGCTTTCCCAGATTAGATGGGCAGATTTAATAATTGTTCTAAATCAAGGTGAAATTGTCAATCAAGGATCACATGAGTATTTACTTAAAAATTCAAATGAGTATCAAAAAATCTTCATTAAGCGATTTGACAAAACCTTAGATGAGCTTTTGGGAGGTGTCTAATTAGAATGTCAGGAAAAATGGGCTATTTTGGACTAGGTGAAGAAGGTTACGACAGAATTTACTCAGATAGAGAACTATTTTCAAGAATTTTAAAACTCTTTATACCATACAGACATTCAATGACAATTATAATTACTTTTATTTGCCTTTCTTCAATAACTTATGGATTAACTCCCTATCTTATGAGTTTAATTATTAAACAATTAGAGATACGATCAGATCCCCTTATTTTATTTTTTTTTATAATTGACACTTTCATATTAAATTCATTAGGATACCTTTTTAATTATGTGAACAGGCGTACAGGTAACCGAATGGTATATGGTGTATGTTATAATTTACGTAGACAAACTAATTTAAGAGTTCTTGAGCAAGATTTATCGTTCTTCGATAAATATCCAACGGGCCGAATTGTGAGTAGAATAAACTCAGACGGATCAAAGTTTGGTGGATCAGTTACTATGTTTACAGAATTAATTTCTTCTTTCTTAATATTTATGATTGTATTCATTCCTATGATTATTATAAGCCCATTGTTAACAGGAGTATTTATGATAATCGTACCTTTTGTTTTTGTATTTACTCTATCTTTTCGTAAAATAACAAGAAGAAAATCAGTATATGGTCAGCGTTCCCTAGCACAAGTGAATGCCTTCGTCCAGGAATCAATGGCAGGAATTCAAATTATCAAAAGTTTTCGTCAAGAAGAAAGTCAATACGACAATTTTCAAGCAATCAATAAGCAATCATATAGAGTAAATATGAGCAGAGCTTTATATTTATCAATTCTCTTTCCGAGCTTAGATATTCTCGTAGCAGTTCTCTATGCTTTATTAATATTTTTTGGAGGTAATTTAATTCTCCAAGGAGAGCTAAGTGGTTCGGACATTTATTTATTTCTTCAGAGTTCGTTGCTTATGTTCTCACCTATTCTTCAAATTGCAAGTTTTTGGACTCAATTTCAAGATGGTTTATCAGCTGCGGAGAGAATATTTGCCCTTCAAGACTCTCAATCATATATTAAACAAGGAAGTTTTGTTTTAGATTCAATAAAAGGTAGAATAGAATTTGATAATTTAGGATTTGAATATGTGCCTGATAAACCTGTTTTCAAGGATTTCAATTTGGTAATCCAACCAGGAGAAACTGTTGCGATTGTAGGTCACACTGGAGCAGGAAAATCAAGTTTGACTAAAATTTTGCTCCGCTTATATGAATTTCAATCGGGAGATGTGCGAATAGATGGACATAGTATACGTGATATTTCACTTTCGGAATTTAGGAGATCAATTGGTTTCATACCTCAGGTTCCATTCCTATGGGCTGATACAATTGAAAACAACGTTAAATACGGTTCACCAGAAGCATCTCATGAAGATGTGATATGGGCTTTAAAACAATCAGGTGGTATGGAATGGATAAAAAACCTTGATAGTGGATTGGAAACATTTATTCTTGAAAGGGGAAAAGTTCTTTCAATGGGCCAACGGCAATTAATTGTATTTGCAAGGGTATTACTACAAAATCCTTCGATATTAATATTGGACGAGGCAACGGCATCTGTAGATCCTTTTACAGAGCTTCAAATTCAAGAAGCAATGGAAAAAGTAATGCAAGGAAGATCTACAATCGTTATCGCTCATAGGCTGACGACTGTAAGAAATGTTGATCGCATAGTTGTATTAGACCATGGAAAAATTGTTGAAGAAGGCAATCATGAAAATTTAATGCAGAGAAAGGGGTATTATGCAAGGTTATATAACACTTATTTCAGGCATCAATCATATGAATTCATTGAAGATGTTAAATCTCCCCGAACAGAAGGGACTTTATAAATAATTTCTGGACACATCATAGAGGGAATGCATTTTAATTCTATTTTTTATTTTGATAAAAATCAATATAAATTATTAATCCTTATAATAAATTTCAGATGGAGTTTATAAATAACCACCCGATCATAGATGTAGATAAAAAGAAGGAAATTGAATTTACATTTGATGGAAAATCATTAATTGGATTTAAGGGAATGGTTATATCTTCTGCTCTTTTTCTCAATAATATTAAAGTTTT
>JAHQWP010000095.1 GCA_029856235.1 Promethearchaeia archaeon | reverse complement strand
AAAACTCTTGAATATCTTTTATCGTATTAGCGTTGATTACATCATCCAATTTTTTATTAGTTCTATTCAATGCAATTTTAAAGTCTTCTGGTAAAAACAACAGATCACCAACTTCCAAAGCTTCTAAACTTCCACTACCAAAGAAATATTTCGTGTACAATAAAAATAAATTAAATTGAGCCTTTTGGGAGGGTAGGTTATTCGATTGGAATGTAGAGTATAAAGTCGCTTTTTTGTCAATTGTGTCAAAAATTCGAAGTAAAGAGTTCTTCTTCTCATCAGTGTAATCAAAATTCTGTAAGAATTCTTTCTTTATTATATCTAGTTTTGGAAAAACTGAGTCTTCCACTCTACTACAGACAAAATTCAAGAAATCTAATAAGGGTGAAATATTCTGGAGTAGATTACACTTTTTATAAAAGTAATATAATAGATCGACAAGTTTATCTTTAGCAGAAGGATATTCGTCAAGCGCAATTTTGTATACTTTTTCTCTACCCTCTAATAGTTTCTCAAAATATGGTTTTGGAACATCTTTAAAGTATTTCAGAAAGTAATATAAATACATATAGTAATAATTATCAAAAAGCTCGTCGTGACTATTCTTGATGACTATTAAAAATTTTAAAGTATTTTTATTTTCACCATTTTGCAGTATAGCTCCGTCTAACACGATATAAAATTGTTCTTTTAGGAGCCTTCTCAAATTGACACCTAAGATCGCTACTACTAGATAAAGATAACCAATAGGCGAAGCAACTCCATTTGTACCATTGCTAAAAGTCTCGTTAAATTCCTTAAAATACTCCTGTTCTTCGAGAGATAAGGAATAACTATACTCTAAAAATAGTTGGTCGTCAGATATCTTCTCTTTTAGCGATAGTTCTAATGAATTCGTATCAAAACCACAAAAATTCTGTAGATAAAATTTAAAATAATCGTGAAAATATCTGAAAAAGAATGTACTGTAGGTTTTCTTGATTATTCTATTTTGATTTTTAACCTTGAATTGTTCCCATTCTGTTCTAATTTTTTCTTTGAATTCTTTAAAGGAATTGTTATTAGATTCTAAAATATCAAAAAAAATGCGGGAATTTCTTTTAAACGTTAATTCTTTCCCTTTCACCTTCTCTCCGATGGATTTCAGTATCGTAAGTAATTCTTTATCTGCCACAATAAATCAAAAATTAATTTTATAAATAATTAGTATGTTAGTAGTAAAGACAACCCTTAATTATAAAAATATAAAATACCGGTATATATTAGAAGTGAAATTTCAAAAATAAAAATCTTAGTAAAAGAAAAAAACCCAACTTTTATCTTAAAAATGCAGAAATTATGTCCGTTAAATTAGTAGTTACAGAATTTTAGTAATTTCGTCTATTTCAGTGTATTTCATTTTCTTTTTTTTATTGTCTTCATCTAGGATTAAATATTGACCTGAATCTGAAGTAAATTTTCCAATAACCTTTGAATCAATCCCATTTTTTCTTAATAAATTAATTAAATCTTCAGAATATTCGTTATTGATTGAAATCAAAAGAGAACCGGAAGAAATAGTGCTATAGGGATTTAATTTGAATATTTTACTTAATTCTAATGGTTCTGGTAAAACATTTATTTGATCTTTTTTAATTAATAACCCTAAATCAGATGCGATTGCTATTTCAGCAAGACCATTAAATAGACCCCCTTCTGTCAAGTCATGCATAGATGTCAGATGGAAATTATCGTTGGATATTAACGCTTCGTTGTAGATGCTAATTCCTGGTTTGTATAGATAATTTTTACATTTTTCGATAAATTGATTATCAAATCCTTTTCGTTTTAATACTTCTTCTTTTTCTCGTGCGATTATAGCTGTGCCTTCGATGAAAATTCCTTTAGTTAGGACAATTGAATCGTTTGCATTTGCTCCTGACGATGATACTAGTTTTTCTTTCTCCACTTCGCCAAGAAGAGAACCAACTACTATTGGTCTATCAAGGCCCGTTGTGATTTCTGTGTGACCACCAACAATGGTTATTCCTAAAGATTTACACGTATCATGGATGTTTTTAAAAATGCTTTCAATTAAATCTTCATCAGTTTGTCCAGCGGGTAATAATATCGTTGATTGAAACCATTTTGGAGTGGCTCCTGTGCAAACAACATCGTTAACATTAACATTTACAGCATAGTATCCTATTTCATCAGTTACAAATGTTATTGGATCGATTTTTGCGACTAAATATTTATCGCCCATGTCTATTACGGCAGCGTCTTCACCTATTTGTGAGCCAACCACGACTCTACTGTCTTTTAAATGAGTAGAGGATACAAAATTTTCCAACATTTTATTGAGAAATTTATGCTTTAATTTACCAACAAGAAATTTTTTCTGATTCTCTCTCATAGTCTTAACTTATAATTAGAAATATTAATTATTTAAATTTAGGAGAAACTACAAAAAATTTATGAAATTTGCCGATTTAAGGCTTCTTTCAATTATTTTTTGTAAAATTAGTATAATTCGAAATTAAAAATTGGACTTAAATAAATTTAAATAACTTTTACAATCTATTTTATACATAGTCTTTTTAAATTGAAAATACAATTGTAAAAAATAGTTGATTAAAGTGGGGTTAGGTAAAGCGCTAGGTTTCAGTTTACTAGCTTTCATTGGTTTAAATTTTCTGTTCGTTATTATAGCGGGAACTATTGATGGTACTTTGAACATTCTTTTTAGTGATATAAGTAGCGATCCATTATACATTATTGTGATATTTTTCGAACCTATTATTATTATGCCTGGAACTGTCGTAAATAGTATATTTTTTAGTATTTCCTCAGGAATTTTTGATGCTTCGTTAATTTTAAGCATTGGATTCATAGTTTCTCCATTTGTCGCGTCATTAGTAGCGGGGCGGACAGGAGACAGTAAAGGGGGTAGCTTTGGGGGTTGGATGATTGCTGCTTTAATCAGTTCTGCAGCCATGGCTGTTTTAGGATTCATTCAGTTAGCTCCTATTCTAGTAGTCATAGGATTCATATTAAGTGGGGTCGTAAACGGTATATTTTATGGTTGTTTCGCGCTATTGTTTTCGAAGGCAGAAATGTATTAAGTAATTAACTTACTGATTATTTTTTCTTTTTATATTTATGAGCTATAACCGAGTGAATTCCAAAAAGGAGATTGAAAAAAACAAAGATAGCAAATAGTCCTCCCGCTTGTAGTATCTGCATCTCAACGGCCACAATTTTAGGAGCAATTTTTGAAACTTGGACGTAGATTTTCATTATTATAAGAAATAATGCTATTGTGTCTACCTTAAGGACTTTTAGCTTAGCTTGAATGTAATCGACTCTATCATAAACAGTACCCAAGATATATAAAAATAAAATAATATCGATAATAAATGATGTAATGACATAAATTGGGTCTCCTGATCCAGTGCTAAAAAATACTCCGTATAAATAATCGAAAAGGATGTATAAAGCGTAAAAGAGCGTAAGTAAGAAAAATAGTGTTAAATACGCTGAAAACTTCTTTGTTATAATTAACCGAATAAAAGCGATTCCTAACAGGCTTATATTTACCCAAAACATTATTTGGAGAATTCTTATAACAACTAAAAATAATACTGTTGGTGTGTAGCTGAAGAAAATAACTACTATTCGAATTATCCACCAATTCAAAAATCCAAAAACGAAAAATTCAATTATTCGAGTTATTATTCGAGATTTCTCTTTTTTATACAGATAATCGTCTATCTTTGTGGAGGAATCCATACAGATTTTAAATGCGAAAAATGCCATAAAGAACTGATTAACGGTTAGAAGAATAATGAAAAATAATTCTGAAGTCGGAAAAAATATTGTTTGGTATAAAATAAAGGTTAAAACTATCGAAACCACGTAAATAATTACGAAAAACCACCCTTTCAATTCATTAATTTGCTTAAAAAATGAAACGAGAAATGAAACTAGGACAAAAAATAACAGGCTTCCACCAAATATAAAAATCGATAAACCAAGCAACACACTGAATAAAAATTGATTAGCAATAATCAGAATCCAAGTTAAGGTGAACGCGCTTATAATAAAAATGTATAACGGTTTTTTAAATACACCCTTAAGGCCAGCTATGAATGTCATATGATATCCACGGTTTGTATAGATTTAGTTGGAAGTTATTCAATCCAATTTATTTTAACTATTACTTTTACTATTATTTTAGATTTTAGTTTTGTGTTATTAATCCATTAATATATTGTTAAGCTCTTAGTTTAATAGTAGAAAAACAATAGTATATGCAAAATTGAGATTATAACCCTTACTACGCTCAAAAATAGACACTTTAGTAGGTATTATAATAGGTTACCGACAAAATTAGGCACGGCACTTCAGTTACAAAAACAAAGGGGTTTAATTGTATAAATATAAAATTCAAAGTGTTAAAAATTGAGTTCAGGTAAAGCGAACTTAAACTATGCTGTAGAAATTCTTGAAGGATCGGAAGTTTACGATCTCTCTCGTGAGCCAATTTTTGAAAAATTGGATATTAACAGCTTCAAAAATATAAGTTTTGACAACAAGCTCACAAAATTTTATGGTAAGATCATCAATATCCACTTCTTTTTGTCTAACAATAAAGAGTTAACTAATACTCAGAAGTTAGATTACTGTACTATTGAAAGATATTTTATGAAACTCTTTTTAAGAGAAATGATGAAGAAAAAGTAAAATTATCATTCTTTTTTATCTAGAATTTCAATTCCGCGTGATTTTAAGTATTCAATATAATCACAAAAATACGATAGGCTTTTCGCAGCGTCTCTTAATGAAAAAAAGTAGAGAACCTGCTCTTCATGAAGTATTTTTTTGACTGCAGAGAACTGCTTAGCAAGTTCAGAAGAATCAGCGATACTTGGCATGCAAAAAACAAATGGTTTTGAAGAAGATTTTTGTATTTCTATCATACGTTTAAATATATGTGTGTGAATAAAATGAGGCCATAATGGAATAACAATAAGGTCGATGTTTGGATCAACGACTACGATTTCAATGCATTTTGCATATACATCTATAACAAATCCTAAAGCTCCCAAATCTACGGGATTTTTAATATTTACATTTTCTAATGGTAAAATTTCGCTAAGTTTTTTCTGAGATTCTGAAGATAATTCTTGGATTTTTAAATTGTGAAAGTTGAATAGGTCTGTAGTATTTACGCTAGATCCTCCTCCAGGAGTTATAATTCCTACATTCCTTCCATTTGGAATATAGTTCGGAAACAATAGTTCAAAACATTTAATAGCATTCCAAAATTCTTCGTTGTCTTTGACAATTGTCGCTCCTGTCTGCTTGGCCATTGAATGCCATAACAATAAATTACTTGCGATAGCTCCAGTATGAGAAAAAGCGGCTTTAGAACCGTCAATAGTGTATCCTCCTTTCCAAATAATAACGGGTTTAGAAACTGTTGTTTTCTTAAGCTCTAAAAAGAACTCATGGCCTGTTGCAGACCCGAACGATTCTAAATAGGCTGCGATTACGCTTGTCTTCTCATCCTTGTGAAAATGTTTTAAAAAATCAAGGCAATTTACATCAATTTGATTTCCAAACGATACTCCATACCGAAACCTAATATCTCGTTTATAACCTACATCTAACAATTGGCTCATATGCCCTCCAGATTGAGACATAAATGAAACTGATCCAGATTCCCCTTTTTTAGCGGTGAACGAAAATGCCATTCCATCTGATGCATTGTATGGACCAATACAATTTGGTCCTATTACTCTCGTACTTGCTCCCGTTATTAGATGTTTTAATTCTTTTTCCATCTCCAATCCCGACGCGTCGCCAGTTTCAGAAAAACCAGAAGAAAAGATAATTACCCAAGGGACTTCTTTTTCTACGCACTCTTTTAATACATTCGCAATATATTTAGTCTTTACTGAGATATAAGTTGTATCTATTTGATAGGGAATGTCAAGGACTGAAGAATAACACTTCCAATCAAGAATTTTATCGTATTTCGGGTTTACGGGGTAAAAATTATCTGCCCATTTTGATGTCTTAAAAGCTGACAAATATAGCATTGCTCCAAAGCGAGAATTTTCGCTAGCACCTACGAAAGCGATGTGCTTTGGGTGAAAAATTTTGTCGAACTTTTCAAAACTAAGATCTTTGGCTACCATTCAATTAAGAAAAAAATTGAACGATTTTATTATTTTTGAAATTTTAGATAATATCCCCTTTATTAAATTTTTTTAACTTTTGGAACTTTACAAATTAGGACTCTAAATCGTAATTTTTTTTTCCGTAGAATAAATCAGGATAAACAGGCTTAAAATTTTCGTCAAAAAGTTTATGGTTACGCCACCTTTTATCCTTGTCGTTCCAAATAAGGTTGGTTAAAGGGTTATAGGAGTCCATGAATTTCGCACTTTGAAAAGTAGATTTAATTAAATTTTTTCCATCTACTAAATCGTTTAAAATTAAATAATGATCAATTCCTATGTATTCAAATAACAAATCGAAAAGTTTCTCGAACTCGTCGAATTGACAATCGGGAAAATATAACTTAATCATAATACCGTTTTCGAATTTTACTACCTCATCAAATCCATGAATGTAATATTCTCCTTCCATTTCATGAATAAATCCGATGTTAAAAAAGCTAAAAATTTTAAAAATTGTCTCGTTTAATTCCTTTTTAACATTCGGTAAAATTATAGTAATCTCTTCAACTAAATCTAGATTCTTTAAAGATATATACGGAAATATCAATCCCTTTTTTAACAGGTCAGTTATACTACTAATTATTTTAAAGTAGCGCTTAGTTAAGTAAGATTTTATATCTAATGGTTTCCAATTATAAATCTGAGATAGTGCTTTAAACTCAGAGGAATTAGGTCCAATATAATTTGAAAGGTTTAAATCCCCTATATTGAACTCCTTTAAATCAGGAATTTGGACTTTATAATCAGGATTAAACAAAATATTTTGGAAATATATCTTAAAACGATTTGGGTCTAGATCCCAACCATCTGAACTTAGATTATAATTAAAATGCAAAATTTGATATACTTTTTTAATGAAGAATAAACAATATTCTCTGATTATTTTTTTCGATTTGGTTAACCAATTTAAATACGAAGATATGCCGGGATTGCGATATGGAAAAATGTATTGGAATAAAAAAGAATTAGAGTTATCAAACTGTGCGGGGAAACAAACCGATTGGAACGAGTTGTTCATTAAAAGCTTAAAATCAATGTTGTTAATATCTGTTGGATAAAAATATAATAAATACTGACTCATACCAAAATTCTGAAACGAGGGTATAAAATCGATTGATTTAATGAAATTTTTGAAGAAGAATTTTTCTTGGGATTTTTTAAACTCACTAAGATTTAATAAGGATTCATTTAACTTATTGTTAAATTCAAAAAGATTATGTAATTCTTTTACGCTTAAATCTACATGTTCCTCTCTAATGCGATTCTCAACAGATTTAATAAGATAAGATAGATTATTCTCTCTTGACCAAAATTTATTTTGTTGTATTGTTTTTGCTTCTGGGAGTGGTTTTTGCGCTTCACCCAAAAGACTTTTAACGTTCAAATAATACTGTCCAAAGATATCTTTAGTGTAAAAAAATTCTTTTTGTTCCATATCGTAAAAATCTTTCCGTGAAAAAGATCTCTGAAGACCACTCCACTCATATCTTTTAACGCTTATTAAATTATCCTTAAAAATATTTTTGAATATTGAAATAAGTATGCCCTTTTCTTCGCTATTTAAATATGGAAGAAATAAACCCGCATACAATAGATTATTATGAGTAAGCGCCATTCTTTTGGCAATATACGACACTTTTTTAAGATTTTCTACAGTTTCCGCATTATTTTTTAGTAATAGGGCAAAATATTGTGTTATAGAGTGTTGGATATTTATAAACAAATTAGGTTTAATTATAGGTGGATCGTTATTTAAGAAGTTTTCTAACTTGTCTTCAATCAACTGAAATGTTATATCGGATAATTCAAAGTTTTCATAAGAGCTTTTTAATTTCTTTTCTTTTGATTTAAAAATTGTGTCTAGCAAAGATTTATTTTTTACAATCATTCGAATAGATTGTAAGTTAAAAATTTTCAAGTCGTAACAAGTGCTAAAGATTTTAAAGAAATTGTTAAATTTATTTATTTCTTTTTTAAAACTCTCCTTTGACTCAAAATATAAGGGGAGGAATTTTTTAAATATCATTCCTCTTATCATCGGAGTATTAAAAGTAATGTTATTATCAATTGAATTTGAAATACCGTGTTCTTTTATATATGTAAGAAATTCGAAGACACTATTGATAGAAGGATTTCTTGTTAGAATTTCTTTAATTAAATCAAATGTAATTATATATTTAGAGAGCATATTTTTTATAAAAAAAAATCCAAACGATTCGTTTGTTTTTAAGAATTCTAAAAAAGAATCTCTGAGTTCTGATGAGGAATGAATTATTAACAAATTAGATTTTAAGTTAGTGATAAATTTCCTTTGACTAATAACCTCGTTAATAAGATCTGACTTCATTATTTTAAGCGTTCCAGCTCTTCTTTCAAAATTGAATCCTGTGGGGGAAAAATTACGAATTCTATCAATTAATAACCAATCGAGAAGCGTTAATTTTGATTTGTATACCTCTTGTCCATAATCCAAAGAATTATTTAATTCATACTTTTCTTCATATAATTTATTCTCTCTATTAATAATGGTTTTTTTGTATGGATATTCTTGATAGTGTTCTCGAAAATAATTTAAATTGACAAAAGATTCTGTTTTTTCAAGAGGAGTCAATTTAATTTGAAGGATATATCCATTATCCTCGAATTTTTTTAAGAAATTCTTTAAATCAACAAAATATTGATTTGGGATAACGAAAAAACCATCCAATTCATAAGCGAAACTATATCTACATTCCTTAAGGAGGACAAAAAAAGGCAACTCATTAATAACTTGATTTATGTCTGATCGTTTTAAAACTGGATTGAATTTTATATAGCAATTAATTGAGGAAATATTTAATGCGGGCCAATTTACTTTATAACTAGGAGATAAAGTACTAAATTGTTTAATCCATTGCATATTTTCTGTAAATTTATTTAGACTTAGATGGGTTTGAATGAACCCCCGTTCTTTGAGTTCTTTAAAATGATGTTGATAATCCAATAACGCCGTATAGTATTGAACTTTATCGAAGATTTTAACGAGGACTCTTATAGTTTCAATAATCTCATCATTAAACAGAGACTTTGATGTATATAATAGGTATTCTTTGAAAAAATCATTTTCAAAGAAGAAATCATTTTCTTTTTCACTAATAATTTGGATATTTCTCCGTATATACTTAAAGAAAAATATGAATGGGCTATCAACATTTTCTGAAGAGGATTCTCGCTTTAAAAAATTTTCTAAACGATCATACTCTCTTGAGATAAACTCATAATCAATCATTTTATCTCCTATGAGCAAATTCCATTCTTTAATTGATTTCAACTTTTCAAGATCAATAACCACTTTCTGGTTAATAAATACATCAATGATTTTCATTTGAGAGGCTTGTAATGGAATAAAATATTTATAAGCTTCTCTTAATAGAATAATTGGGACAAATCTATAGAATTTGCGATAAATATGGACATATAACACACCTTTGTCAAAAAACCTATCCACATCTATGGAAAAAATATCTGTTTGTAATTTTGAATCAACCTTTTCTTCATCCTTAATGGATATATCAATACCATATTCGATTGGTTCTAAATTAAGATACGATTCAATTTCTTGAATTAACTTTTTGAAAGTAGTTTCTATATTTTCTACCAATCTTTCTACTGGAGTATCGATTAAAAAATCAATATTTAGCTTTCTCATTTAATATCCTTGGAAATTTAGAATTATAAATTTATTTGGATTGACCATTTATATATTTTGTCATGTGATTAATTTTCAAATTTAATGATTACTTGCTTTTTTTTTTAACTATTTAAACTGCTCGTATGTCTCATTTTCTTTTCTTTAAGTTTAAATATACAGTTTATGAAATAATATTGATACAGAAAAGTTCTAGAGAATCGCGAGTAATATTAAGAGCGATTTAAATCATCATATATTTAATGTTGCAATAAATTTGTTGAGGTAAGATATTAATGCCAAATTTAGCAATTACTCCCTAAATTGTTCTCCCGCATTTGGAGTTTTCACATAACTCTAAGCGGGAAAACCATATTTTTTCTTTTTTTTATAAGTATGATGCGAGATATCTGGCTTAGTAAGGAGATCTGCTAATGGATTGTTTTATGGGTTGTATAGAAAAAAGCTATTGACTAAAATCTTTAATTTGTTTGATTTTGTTTACCAATACGAGAGTTAATTGAATTCCGCAAGAAAAGGCAAATAAGATTGAGGAAAGAAAAATCAACATTTCCACACTGATAAAAGCAGATAACGATGTCCCTATAGGAGTAAAAACAATATTTGCGATTGATTGGGACATTACTAATATCTGATATACAAAAGTTTTGTATCGCGTGTTCACTGAAATAGTTTGAGCAATAGATACGTACATGTAATTGGCTATATAACCTGCAAACGCAAGACCACATTGAATCAATAAAAACATTGGGAAATTTGAGAACGGTAGGAGAACAAGGAAAAATAAATAGAAACAACAAAAAGTAAAGAGTAAAAGAATATTACTTCTTTTTTTAGCAATTCTTGAAGCAAATAGATATCCAAGAAGTGAAAATATCGTGATTACATAGTAAAATGCAAAGTAAAATCGTAATGAAGACTCATTATATCTATTAAAAACCCATGAACTTACTAACGATAAAAAGATAAGATCTGAAGACGCTAAAAAAAAACTGACAAATAGAAAAATCCCAAATATTAAAACCCCTGATTGGAATTTCTTATTTGTTTCTTCGCTTTTAACATCGAGCTTTTTGTTTTTCAACTCAATTTTCTTGAATATGGTGTTATTTCTCAAAAACAAAACTATAGAGAGTAATGGTAACGTCAACAACCAACCGATCATGAAGAACAATTCCCATTGCAATAAAGAGTAAACATCTTTAATAATAAAATCGAAAACCAACGATACGACTAGAAAACTAACTCCTGTTGCCCCATTTACGATTAATATCATATGGTGTTTTATTTTTGGCGATTCCACGCTTAGTGTGAGGAATATCTTACTCATTATTGTACGAAGAATCATCCTACTAAGAAAATAAATGCCCAAAAAAATTCCATACAATAATAGAATGTTTTTATTAATAAGAAAGATTGAGAAGCACGAACATAACAAAATGACGCAAAGATATACAAAAATTTTATGATTTCGTTCAGATTCTATATGAGCATCAAGAATATAAGCAAAAAGAGGCGTTAATATTAACGACAGGTATCCAAAGAACTGGATGAATGCTAAATTGTTACGATTAACAGCCAAAATCTCGTAATAAAACAACGGAATGTATAGAACAAAATACGCTTCCAACATTCCCAAAGTGAAATAGACTAAGAAAAAAATCCCATACATCTTTTTAAAATTCATCTAAAGAACCTTAATATTTTATTTCTGACTAGAATAGACATATACACTATTTTTAGGATTTTAATATTTAAAGAAAAAGGTTTTGCATCTTTTTAAAACTTATGACTTAGAAGCGGAACTAGTTGATGCTGAGGACTTGAATAAATTATTAAAGATTTCGAAGTTTAAATATGTTCTAATTAAAATTATAATGTCTCATCATCTCCCCTTATTTTGAGAGAGAGCATGAGAAGATTTGAGCTCAACATTGTATTGTTTCGCAAAAGTTTTTTCTTTCTATAAAATCAAACTTCTCACATGTTCTCTCATTATATTTATAATAACATAAATATTGTTTTTAAACAAATATGTGTTGAATGTTGAAAAAACAAATTTTTAATGTAAATTCAGATTACCTAAACTATTAAAAAATAATAAATAATTATTTAAAAAGGCACAATTTAAAATTTTGGAGAAAGGAAAATGGGTAGACCTAGTCCACTAGAAATTTATGCTCTTTTAGACAAAAGTAATTGTAAAGACTGTGGGAGAGATACATGCATGGCATTTGCTACAGACTTACTCGAAAGGAAAGTCGTAGTTCAAGACTGTACGCACTTAATGCAGGATCCCAAACAGGCGAAAAAGCGAGATAAACTAATAGTTCTTGCTTCTCCTCCGCAAAAATCGGTTTTAGTTGGAGTTGGTGATCGGCAATGTATAATCGGCGGCGAAGAAGTTCTCAATCGCCATCAGCTTACGTATTATAACGAAACCGCGATATTTATGGAAATTGCCGACGATGATCCAGACCTGGAAAAAACAGCTAAATATTTAACTGATTTAGCGATTGAAAGAATGGGGGAAGCGTTAATAGTAAACGGTATTACCTTGAGATGTGTATCTGGTGATGTAGATCAATTCAAGCTTGCTGCAAAGAAGCTTACAGAGGTATCGACCCTTCCAGTAATGCTAGCTTGTTTGAATTTAGATATTTTACTCGCTGCTGCCGCTGAAATTAAAGATTATAAACCTTTACTTTATGCTGCAACTAAAGATTCGTGGGAACAAGTAGGTAAATTTGCGGTTCAAAATAATTTACCTATCGTAGCCGTCTCAAATGATTTAGATGAATTGATGTCGTTAAGTGCTTCTTTGCAGAAACTTGGAGCAAAGGAAATAGTTTTAGACGCTATGACTATTTTTGGTCCAGGAAATTTAGCTTTAACTTATGATAATATATTGCAATTGAGGATTGCTGCAATCGATAAAGAAGACGCAAACGCAAGCTTCCCTATTATGGGATTACCCGCTGCATATTGGAGCCAAGTGAAAATTGATGACGGAAAGAAGCTTTGGGAACATCAATACCAAGAGATTATTATGGCAGCGATCATGGAATCCATAGATACAAGCCTTATTGTCCTCCACAGTGGTAAGGAGGAAGAAGATATTTGGGTTTTATTAGCAATAATGACTTTAAGACAGAGCGTATTCAGCGATCCTCGTATTTATCCTACAGCAGATCCTGGCTTATATGAGATTGGAGAGCCAACTAAAGAATCTGCTATTTTTGTGACTTCGAATTACCGGTTAACCAAAATTCCTGTAGAAATAGATATTAAAGGAGCAAATTTAAATGCGTATCTTTTAGTTGTGGATTCAGAAGGCATTGGTATTGAATCAGCTGTCGCCGGAGGTCAATTTAGTGCAGGAGCAATCGCGGAAGCGGTAAAAGAATTTGGAGCGTTTGAAAAGGTGAACCATCGCATTTTAATTATTCCAGGTATGGCTGCACGATTAAGTGGAGCCTTAGAAGACGAAGCTGACGCCTACGTAGTAGTTGGTCCTCGGGATAGTTCTGGAATTGCAAAATACATGAAGGAACTGTGGAAACCGGAAGAATTTATGAAAATTTACGAGGATTTAAAGGAGTAGTTAATTTTATTTTTTACTTTTTTATATTTTTCACCTGATTATTTTTTAAAATAAAGAGTAAATCAGGTTTGGAAAAAGTTCTTTAACACTTTTTAATATTAGGGTTTTTGTTGTATTTCCACATCGTAATTCTTCAGCAGAATGGTTTCCTGTTAACACACCTATGAATGGCGCGTTTAAATTTTCAGCAAGAGCCCTATCTTTGGGATGATCCCCAATAATCACGATGTCGTATTCATTGTATTTAGTTTGCAAGTGTTTTTTTAAATTAGGGTCTAACTTACTCTTTACATTTTCGCTTTCTCCAATGACATATTCAAAGTATTTAAAAATCCCTAAAATCTTTGTAATTTGGACTGCAAGTTCTTGCTTTTTTGAAGTAATAATACCCAAAGTAAAGGATTTTTGTTTTAATCCTTCTAGTGTTTCTTCGACACCAGGTAACAAACTTCCTTGATATATTCCTTTTTCTCTATAGTATTCTCGGAAAGCTGTAGATAATACTTCTGGATTAATGTCAGACACTTCCTTAAACATGTCATTTAAGGGTGTTCCAATCATTTTTTCTATTTCTAACCTCTCAAGGGTAGGGATATTATATTTTTTCAGAGCATAATTGAATGAGTTAACGATTCCTTCTCTATTATTGATCAAAGTATTGTCTAAATCAAAACTTAGAAGAATACCTTTAGTTTTTATCATTTCATTCATGACTGTAAGAATTTGTTATGTTATTTTCGATCTTATAAAAAAAAAGAAACGGTAAAAAAAATAAAGGTTATTATTTTTAGATTGTTAGTAGCGGATCTCCCAGAATCGTCATACCCATTGAATACTGATGGGACCACCACGGACCATAGGGGCCATAATTTGGATCTCTAAACCAAGTTTTTAGCGCTTCACCAAATATTTTCCCATTGTTCAATTCATCGTAAAAACTTTGGTACATATTCATACCTCCCGTTCTTGTGCTACCAATTACTGCTAATGACGAATTTGAAAATAAATACTGCGTTCCGAGATTGTTTGAAGTCGTGAAATCACACGCAGAACATGCGAATAAATTATAGAATAGTGGTGTGGTATTTGTATTAAGAATATTGGTATAATTTACATATCCCTCTGAAGGAGGATTTCCAATACCAAAGTAATGATCTTGTTGAGTAGAATGTACTAGTAACTGCACAAATTCGTAATTCTGGGTTAAATTATTTAAATAATTTGCAGGAGTAGTAGTTGAATTATCCCAAAAACAATCTACATCTGAATAGGCAGTAAAATTGCTTAAATATTCGTCATACCATTGTGACCAACTATCATCAATATAGAGTAATGCTTTATGAGGACGAGTAAGTGTTCCCATCCTATATGCGTGATTTCTGGCAAAGTAGTCTTTATATGCTTGAGTAATGTTTACATTGTTTAATGATGAAGGATTTATTCTTCCAATCCAAATTTCTGGATACATGTCGCCTGTTCCATTACTATGAGCTTCTGGCATCCCAACTGGAGGAAGTATATCATCCCATTGTCCATCAAGATCCATATAGTAGAAATCACTAGCATATTGTCCCCACATGTCGACCATAGCATGCGGAATATTACCGATAAAGACAGCACCTTTCAAGCCAAGAGGATAGACATTAGTTAAGTTTTGTTTTAAAGTTGCTACAATGGCTGATGTCCAATTGATTACTTTGGTATCATATCCTTGATTAATTACATCAGTTTCATATTGTTGTATTTCAGGAGTCAATCCGTTGTAAATCGATGAATGAACATAAATGTAAACCAATCCCTTAGAGGTAGGTGATTGGTCAGGTTGTTTAAAATACGGGAGTACAAATGTTAGAGTAATCCCCAGAGCGATTAATACTGGTATAATTATCAATATTGCTTTTAATTGTTTTTTCATATTTAAAACCTTAATTTAGTTGTAAGTTTGATTTTAAAAGAATATATTCTTATGGATAAATTCCCAACACGATAAAATGTTGTTATAAATAAGATAGACTATGACCTATTTATTTATATTGTTTCCATAAACATAGAATGGAATATAAACTCGAAGTTTTAAGCTTTATATCCTTTAAAAAATTTTAAGAGAAATATTATTTCTTCGGACCCTTGAATAATCCGCTGATATTCATATGGAAAATTTTTAAACTCGACTTCTTTTCCCTCTGAGACCCATTTAATAATCAATTTAACGAATTCTTTGTATTTATTTACCGTTGTTCCTTCTGATTCTATCTCAGAGAGAATATCGAGGGCGTTTTTAGGTTTACCGTTAAGAATAGAAGAGATGGCAGCCATCACATAAGATTGAACAATATGTGAGTATCCAATTTTCTTTAAATTTGCCGCTCGGTAGTAATACCGATACACATTTCTTAACATTTCGTTAACAAGGAAGTCTTTTGCGGTATCGAGTTGTTCATAAAATTTTATGCTTTCCATAATGAGAGTAGCTGCTGTATAAAATTGTTTATTTTTCAGTCCTTCTTTGGCAATAATGTTTAATCCTCTAACTATTTGATTGAAAATACCAAATCTATTATATTCCAAGCCTCCTTCTAAAGCAATATCATAAGCATTTAAATAACACTCTGTTGAATCGTTTACATTTTCAATTTTCCAATAATTATCTCCTGCTTTTATGTAATGTTTATAACCCATCTCAAAATTGTTTAATTCCTTAAATGTTACCGCAGCATTAAAAAAATTTATCGCGGCTTCATTGAAATCCTCAATCCCTTCATTATAATTACCAGCCAAAACGAAGCAAGAGGCAGATTCTATTAAATTATTATGAATCTCTTGATAACATAATGCTGCTCCGCGATAGTATCTTGCTATTTTGTAGTAATTCTCATTACTTTTTTCTAATCTTTCTGCTAAATTGATATAAGCGCCGGCTTCTTTCTTAGAATAGTAAACAAATTGTTCTTCGTCATCGATAATTTGATAAAGAGATTTTAATACTTGAGATATTTGAGATATTGCTAGATTATCATTTTTTTCCTCAAAATTTTGAAGGAGTGACGAGAAAAACTCTATACCATCGTAAATTATACTATTAGATTTATCGATTTCATCTATTTCTTGATAGCATAACGAAATTTGTTTGTAAGAATAGGATAATAAATCAAAATATTGATAATCCTTGGCAAGATTGACTACATTTAAATAATGTTTTAGTGCATTTTTAAAATCGTTAAATTTTAGATACAATCCAGCAATATTTTCAAAATTTTGAGCCAGTTTTCTTGTTTCATTAAATTCTTTTAAAATCTTACTTTCTTGTTTTAAATAATTAATACTCCCTAA
This sequence comes from Promethearchaeia archaeon, assembly GCA_029856235.1. GTDB lineage: Archaea > Asgardarchaeota > Lokiarchaeia > Sigyniarchaeales > SOKP01 > SOKP01. The sequence continues at coordinate 16,535 of JAHQWP010000095.1, read as the reverse complement.
GATATTCTTTTTATAAGATTTTGGTTCATTCAGTTTTTCATATAGATCCGCAATTCGTAAGAAAATTTCAGCAATCTCATGTAATCTTCCTTGAAGCTTAAATGAATTGATTTGATTATTCCAATATTTGACTATTAATTTATATAGCTTAGACGATTGTTCTAAATCAACTTCTTCTAACATTTCTGTTATTGAATAAAGAAATTCACCAGCTTCAAACAGTTCTCCAGAATCAGCGATTTTATATGCTGATAAAATTGAATGATTTATAATTTTTTGAATAAGGTTGTCCTTTTTCTTCTCATTTTTGATTGTTCCAATCTGCATTAAGGATTCTCTTATACTTTCGAGATCGTCACCATAATCACTAAATGAATCCTCCTGAAAAATCTGAGATCAACCCTAAAAATGATACTTAAATTTATGCATTAAAATTAAAAAACAAATAAAAAATAATGGTTTTATATAAAAAATAGACAAGTTATTAATTCCAGATTAACAAAATCTAATTATTTTAACGCAAACACAAAATTGAGTTATTTTTAGGGAGATAAATTTCATTAGTTTTAAAACTCAACATTTATTGATTTCTTGAATTAATTTTAAATAGTTAAAAGGTTTAATTTATAATAGCTAAATTAATAACATAAGGTTTTAAAAATTGAAGCAAACAACAGATATTTTAGAAACGGGTATTATTGAAACTGTTATTCCCGAAAGGAAAATGCTAGTTAAAGATTTACTCAGAGAATTAAATCTAGAAGGGAAGTATTTTGGAATACTCATAAACGGGAAGAAAGCTGACGAAGAATCTGAAATCAGTCCTGATGATAGCATTACAATCCTTCCACACATTGCTGGCGGGAACTAGAAATAATATATCTTCTTATTTTTCTAATTTGTTTTAATCCAGAGATATTCTCATCAGATCAATGGCTAATATAGTATTTGGGAATATTTCTTTGGCTTCTACTAATAATTTAACGGCATCTTCTTGATATCTTGAGGAAATGTGAGTTAAAATTAATTGTTTCGCACCCATTTTTTTTGCATCATTTGCGGCATCAACAGAAGTAGAATGCTTTTTTTCCAGAGCAATATCAGATAACTCCTGTGAGAAAGTTGCTTCGTGAATTAAGACATCTGAATTCTTTCCTAATTCAATTAAAGATTCGCAGGGCATCGTATCTCCGGAGTATGTTATTTTGCGACCGGGTCGTTTCGGAGCAACAATGTTTTCCTTTATAGGATTAATTAGTTTACCTTTAAAGTCAATGCTTTCTCCCTCTTGTAGCTTTTTCCAGAGGCTGCTCTCAGGAATCCCGAGTTCCTTAGCTTTTTCAGGGTTAAACTTGCCACTTCGCGGTTTTTCTATAAATGAATATGCGAAAGTTAAAACTGAATGGTCAACTAAAGCATATTTAAGAGTATATTTTTGCCCATCAAATATCGTATTTTCACTAATATTCATTTTTTTATTTGGTAGTTCAGAATCCAAGCTTTCATATATTGTTAATTGTTTTTGCTCATCATCTATCTCTATTACGGTAATGGGATAATTAGGTTTAAGACCAAGTATTTTCCTATGAATGAATAAGTAGAGAAAAAGGTTTACGGGGCCATAAATAGCAACAGGTGCAGTTCTATGGTTTAAGCCGAATCTGAACAAAAGCCCGGGAAGACCTATAATGTGGTCTCCATGAAAATGTGAAATTAATATTTTTAAGGGTTTATTTAACTTTAAACCAGCTTCAATCATAGCTCTTTGGATATCTTCTCCAGAATCAAATAAGATGAGTTCGTTTTTAAATTTAAGAGCGGTTGATGGAAGGTTTCTTTCGCGAACGGGTATTGCAGCTGAAGATCCAAGGATGATTATTTCCATTTAAGTTCATTTGGTATCCATTATTTGCTTTTACTAAGTTGAGAAATTTCTAACCTTTGCTGAATATTTTGTTTTTTCAAATCATCAACCAAACTTTCGAGTTCTCTAAGTCTTAATTTAAATTCGGGACTAACAGGTTGGATTGTATTATTTTGAGTTTGAGTTTGAATTTTAAGTAAGTCTAAGTCAGTTTTTAGCTCACTAGTTTTTTGATCCTTGAGTTTAAGTTGGTTATCTAATTCTCCATATTTTCTTTTTATCCTTATCGCTTCGTTCTTAATTGTAGCAATTTCTTCTTCTTTAGTTTTAAGTGCGTGTTTTGATTCATCTAATTGTTTTTGTAAGAAGCTTGCCATTTCTCTTTGAATTTTTAACTTAGCTTCAACATCTCCTTGGGGGAGAGTATCTGTGGGGATATTTTGCAATGCATTAAGCTGTTGCTTAAGGGTTGTAATTTGAGTTGTTGATTTATTTAATTTATTTGATAATTCTTCAACTACTTGTTTTAATGAATCAGGTCCAGATAAACTTTCCAAATGTATTGCAGAAGTATTAAGCTTTTCGATTTCTTTATTTTTATATTCCAATTCTCCAGTTAATTGAGCTATTCTATCTTTTAACTCAATATCTTCTTTATCGTCTTTTTTCTTTTTATCTTTTTTCTGGTATTTATCTAATTTCTTCTTTAACTCGTTGTTTTGTCTTTTAACTTTATTAAGGTTATTCTGCAAATCGTCTAAGAGACTTTTAGATATATCATTATTATTTTTCTTGGATTCTACTTCCACTTGAATAGGTTTTTTTTCTAATTCCTCCTTTAAATCGGCAATTTGATCAGTAAACATTTCAATTTCTTTGTCTTTTTCTGTTAATTTTTCGTTAAATTCGTTACTTCCGATATCTTTGCTTTTCAACCTCCTAATTATTGATTCTTGTTTGTTAATTTTATCTTGCAATTCTTGGAGGAGGGCATTTAGAGGTGATTTCTCTTTTTCTCTTAACTCTTCGACGCTAATGACAGAAGAATTACTCGTTTTTTTAATTTCAAGATCGAGTTTCTTTTGTAAATCTATTTTTTCCATCCTTAAAAAACCCATTTTATCTTTGAGTTCTCGAATTTCTCGATCTTTTGCATCCATTTCAATATTTATTTTTTCTTCTTTTGCTTTTTTAACTTTTGACTTCGGAGCTTGTTCATCGAACATTTGCTCAAAATTCATAATTGATACCTCAAGCTCCTCAATTTTATCGAGGTATGTGTCAATTTGATCGTCCCTTATTATTAATTCTGATTCTAGCTCGTTAAGTTTTTTCTTTAAGTTATCTCTCTCTTCATCTGTCATTTTCGCACCTTACCGTTTATTTCAAACTAATAATAATATATTATTTATATAAAAAGTCAGTTTTTTAACCTTTTTCTTTCCAAAAACAAAATTAATACATATCGAAATCCTTTATAGTAAATTTTTTTATTCTTCTAAGTATAGGGAAGAGGCTCAAATAATTAAAGATTAAGAAGGCTACAAAAAGGATTCCACCTATAAAAAAGGGAATTGAAATATGAGGTAGATAGGCTCTATTCAACAAAATTGTAGAATTCAATATCATTCCAATGCCCAAACTTAATAATAGCGAAGGAATAAGTATGTATAAAGCTTCTAAAAAGAGAATTCTCTTAATTGATTTATATTGTGACCCAACTGCCCTCATAATCAAGAAATCTTTAGCCTTTTCTAAAATATTGCCTTTTTGATAGTTATACAGCGATACGATTGAAATAATCGCCATCATAATAATAATCAGAGCAGGATAGAAAGTTAAATTATTCAAGAAATCGTAGTTATTCTCAAAAACCGTATTTAAATTAACAAAACCGAAATTCTCTCCCAGAGAAGCATTTATTATTGATCCGATGGTTCCAATTATGCTATTGTATTCTCCGGGTTTAATTTTTAATAAGAGTAGATTTATTTCTTTGGCACTAAAATTTAACTCTCCTTGCATAACACCTAAATCGACATACCCCGCGAATCCACTGTAAAAACTATCTATTAGTACTCCAGAAATGTGAAATGAGTGACCTAACCCTAGGTCGATTCTCATACTCTGATCTAAAGGATAATCGAAAAAGTTATGGCCTAGTCCATCTCCAATCATCATATAGATCGGATCAGACTCCTCGAAATAAGTTCCATCTATTTCGAAATTTTGTATTATATCACTCGTATTTAAGCCGATAATTGGAATAGATGCTGTCCGCTGTTGCCCAGCAACAACGTAACCCCCATCCACAAGAAAATGATATCCGTCCAATTCAGTGGTGTTGAAAAAATTAATTAAGCGCTGATCTACTTTTTCAATTTCAGAAATATTTCCAATCTCTCCGACGGTATTAAAATTAAATAAGTAATTTGAGTCTAAAAAATTAATGTCGTTCTTAGTAACAATAATTTCTGGATTGGAATACATAGAATACATTGAAGTATAGTTTTGAATGACATCCTTATGACCAATAGCTATAATATCTCTACCTTGAGATTTTGTTATCCATTCTTGTGATGAAGAACTTAAAACGCTACTACCTAATCCTAAAGTAAAAACGATTAAGGAAATTATAGTAAAAACAACTAGATATCTTTTAAATTCACCCTTTCTCCGAATTGTATTAATTATAGAAATTTTGAAGTTATATCCAATTAAACTTAACCATCTTGGAACCACCGAAAATTTTTTTGAAGCATTATAACTATATGGAATATCTTTTGAAAATAATTTAATAGTGTTTTGGGTTCCAATCTTCCTTAATATTACTCCGGGAACAATATATATTCCTGCAAGGCATGAGAAAAACAAAATTGGAGTATAAGTAAAATCAATTTGGAATGATGTATAAATTCCAAAAAAGGGAGTTACGAACGAGAGAATGGCATAAGAAATAAATCCAATTATAGCCCCAATTATAAAACCAATAATAAACACGAGATATGCTTCTGTTAAATAAAAACTATATAATTTTCTAGGGAGAGATCCTAAAGCTTTCATAATAGCAATATCACGCTTTTTGGTAATAATCAAAGTACTTGTAACAATCACCACCACTGCAAATGCCATAATTAACATCAGGACAATAACTAGCGTAGTAAAATCTGTATATACAATGGCAATACCTCCAGAGAAATAGTAAGCGTTTTCATAACCATAGGTTATAAACGTATTAAAACCAATAGCTGATGTGAAATTTATCAAGAATACAGTGAAAGCAATCACTAAAATTATCATTATTGTATAAGAGTAAGTCGTTTCCCGTTTCCTATAGAAATCTTTTATAGCAAAATCCAACGAAATATTAATTACACCAGATATATATAATTTTAAATTTATGTTTTGACTTTTTCTTCGTTGATTATTTTTCCATCCTCAAAAGATATAATTCGATTTGCAAGTTCGATGAGAAAATCATCGTGTGTAGCAATGACAATTGTTTTATTATCCTTCTTCATGTCGTTAAAGAGATCTCGTATAAACAAACTTGTTTTTTTATCTAAATTCGCAGTAGGTTCATCTGCTAAAATTAGTTCAGGATCATTTGCTAATGCTCTTGCTATTGCTACCCTCTGTTGTTCTCCCGCCGAAAGTTGAAAAGGAAGATGTTCTCTTCTATCTCCTAAACCCACTTGCTTTAAGAGACCTATGGCTCTTCCTCTTTGCTCATTTAAACTCATACCAGCTAATTTCATAGGAAACATTATGTTTTCTTCAGCGGTTAGAGTGCTAATAAGATTATAATTTTGAAAGATGAATCCTACATTTATTAACCTAAAGGTGGCAAGAGATTCTTCCTTCAAATTTGTTATTTTGACCCCATTTGAATAAATTATACCGTTTTTAGGAGAATCAAGCCCACCTATTAAATTTAATAAAGTAGTTTTCCCCGCACCAGATGGACCTTTTATTATTACAAAATCAGACTCCTTAATTCTTAAAGAAATGTCATCAACAGCTCTTACAATGAAATCACCAATTTCATAGTCTTTAACTAAACTATCGGCTAAAATAATTAGATTATTTACTCTAATTTCTTCTAAAAAATCAATGTCCTCTATTCCACCAGGTTCTTCAAGAAATTCTCTCTCCATTTTTAATCCTTTATCGCATTCTTTTTCGAATTCTTCTTTTTATAATTTTTAGTTATTTAAAATCTTATGCTATGAAATAAGCTATATAGTCAATATTAGGTTGAATTGACATCTTAGACAAAAGTTTATATAGTGCCATGGTATTATGTATTTTAGGAGAGGAAGTCGCAAATAAAAATATCCCCTAATTTCCTAATTTAAATGGTAACGTACGGAACTAAATTTTATCCAAAAATTAATACCTCATTATGAGGTGAAATTTCCGACCCCTCTCTATCTCCTTTTTTTAGTCAAGGTTTACATTATTGTCCTAACTAAATTGGAAAATATTTATCTTAAGTAAGATATTTTATTATTAAATATTTACATATCATAGATTTTAATTATGGATTTTGAGAAGTTAACAGAACTAATAATTGAATTAGAAGTAGACGATATTGAGGCTGCTGTAAAGGAAGCGTTAGAAGTAGATGGAAAGGAGCCTTTTGATATTTTAAACGCTTTAACAAAAGGAATGGACGAAGTAGGGCGTAGATACGAAGAAAAGGAATATTATCTTACTGAACTCGTACTCGCTGGCGAAACGATGAAAGAAGCGTTTAAAGTGCTCCAACCCGCTTTAGCGGCATCAGATCAATCGCAAGACAAGATTAAAATTATTCTCGCAACTGTAAAAGGCGATAACCATGATATCGGATCCAACATTCTAGGCTCCCTGTTATTAAGCAACGGTTTTGAATTATACCATTTAGGTATGGATGTGGACGAAAAGACAATTGTTGAAAAAGTAAAAGAAACTGGAGCAGATTTCGTTGCCTTAAGCTCGCTATTAACAATGACTGTTGAACAGATTAGAGTGGTTCACGAAGCTTTAATAGCAGCAGGGTTAAGAGATTCAGTAAAGCTAATAGTAGGTGGAGCTCCTCTAAACATGGAACTTGCTAAGAAGCTTGGCGCTGATTTATTTGCTGACGATGCAGTTGAAGGAGTTAAAGTAATCAAAAAAGCAGCGGGAATCTAGAAAAAATTCTCATTTTTTTTACTTAACAGTTAAGGAAATTTCTATGAAGTAGTTTTGGTTATGAAAGAAGAAAAAAAAATTTTAAAACTAATTCTAATTAGGTTTTAACCAATTTCTTTTTAGTGTACACAAGTGCTATTATTGTTGTTAGACAGATAAAGATAAATAAACTAAATCCAGGAACAGTATCATTGTTAGTCACTCCATTACTAGTTTCGGGCGGGAATGTTGGATTTTTGATTAATAAGATATCAGTGCTCCGCGCTAAATTAAAACTTGAAGAATCTCCCGCAACGAAAATATCATCAGTTGTTTTATCGATTGTTATTGCATGCGGATTTTCGTAATGTCCACCGCCCCAGGTTGTTTCACTAACTAAAACACCGTCAGTAGTAAATTTTGCCATATACACGTTATCAATGCCCCAACCACCATTTAAACCCTCCCCAACGAAATAAATATTGTCGTTTGAATCTATAGCGACTCCAGTTCCATAATCTTGATATTCACTACTTCCCCACCATCTACTCCAAATAGCAATGCCATTGGGATCAATTTTTACTAGAACATAACTTATATCATAAATACCTGCTGATGCCATTAGAGGATCGGGGTAATATGTCCATCCAGCTAAGTAAATATTGTCATTAGAATCTAAAGCAAGATTGTCTACGCGATCTAACGTATTAGTTCCCCAAGTCGTATTCCAAAGGAATGTTCCTGAAATATCGTAAGCAAGAATAAAAGCATCTGTATTTCCACTCCCAAAACTGGTTGTCTGCCCGCTTATAATGAAGTTATTATTTGAGCCTTGTTCAATTGCTTTAGCTCGATCAGAACCTGTTCCCCCCCAAATAAACTCGGATTCAAGATAACCTGTGCTATTGTATCTCAAATATGCTACATCAGCATCTCCTGCACCATAACTGTATGTAGTGCAAACAACATGCACTCTCTCGTATGAATCTACGTAGATATCACTTGCGTAATCATATTCACTCCCGCCCCATGTACGATTCCAAATTAATATTCCTGTATTATCGTATTTTGCTATAAATGCGTCTCCATAAATAAGATCCGCCCCTAGACTTTTTGTCAATCCCGCAAGATACACATTATCCAAATCATCAACACAAACAGAGTAGGCTTCGTCTGTAAATTGTCCGCCCCATGTTAAATTCCATTGATATACCCCATTTTCATCGTATTTTATTAGCGTAGCATTGGTAGTTCCTCCATTTATCTTAGTACCACCTGCTACATATGCATTACCGCTAGTATCTACGGCGCAGGAATATCCGTGATCCACATCATCATATCCAAAAGTAACATACCAATCCACTGTTGCCATTTCTGTTATTGCGCCTACTCCTATTACCTGAAATTGAGACCCAAATAGCCCCAAGGATAACATTATAAGGATAGTTATATTAAATTTGATATTTGTTTTTCTTATCATTTGTTTTCATCTTTAAATTTGTTATAGATTTTACTTTATACTATAGCTGAAGTTCTTTAAGAATTATAGGTTTAAGAAATCCCTTTATTGAAAGAATTAATCAGAAATCTGATGATTTATAAATTATAAAGTCGCTTTATATGGAGTTGATATTCCAATTTTAAATGACAAAAAAGTTGTTTAAATTATAATGAGAACTTTTAACTTCTTGAAGAAAGTATATCTCTTGAGCATTATGAATTAAATTAATTCTAAATACAAAAAATCTTTATATAAGATATACAAGTAATAGAAGGTTGTTAAAATGTCTGGAGAGAAAATGGAAATCGAATACGACGAAGAATTGGATACGAGAGGTTTATTTTGTCCAGAGCCATTGTTTGAAGTAAGAAATTTTTCAGAAACTCTGGATGTTGGTCAATGTTTCAAAGTGTTAGCTGACGATCCAGCAGCGGAAGAGGATTTATCAAGGTGGGCAAAAAGAACGGGAACAGAATTAGTCGAATTTTTGAAGGACGGAGAGGATCTGATATTTTACTTCAAGAAAAAAAAATGAGAAACTAGAAAGGACAGTAGAGGTTAAAAATATGAGTATATATTTAGATAATCAAGCTGCAAAACCTGTTGACGAAAGAGTAGTATCTGAAATGATGTCATATTTTAACGATAAATTTGCTAATCCTGCTTCGTTACATTGTGATGGTGATATAGCTACTGATATATTAGAGAAATCACGGGAAAAAGTTGCTAATTTTGTGAATGCACCTAATCGCGCTGATATCATTTTTACTTCAGGAGCTACGGAATCTAATAACTTAGGTATAATCGGAGCGACTATGAGACAGAAAAAAAAGGGGAACCACGTAATTATTTCTGAAATCGAGCATATCTCTATCTTAAATATTGGCAAGTATCTTGAAAAACAGGGATTTAAAGTTAGCAGAGTTCCTGTAGATCGGTTTGGTATTGTCCGATTAGACAAACTTGAAAGGTATATTACCGACGAGACGATTCTAATTTCAATATCTACTGCGAGTAATGAAGTTGGTTCAGTACAACCAACAGCTGAGATAAGTAAACTTGCTCAAGAAAAGGGAATTTTATTCCATACTGACGCAGTAGCAAGCGAAAGCGTTCTTCCTATTGACGTTCAAAAAGTTCCAATCGATCTTATCACATTATCATCAAACGATATTTATGGACCGCGGGGAGTTGGCGCGCTTTACATGAAAAAAGGAGTGAGAGTAAACCCTATAATAATTGGGGGCGGGCAAGAGAGAGGGTTTAGGTCAGGCTCTGAAAATATTCCAGGGATCGTAGGATTCGCAAAAGCTGCTGAAATCATGAAAGAAGAAATGCCAACAGAATCAGAAAAGTTAAAAAAATTAAGAGACAAGTTAATTAAAAACGTCTTAGAATCAATCCCTAAATCGTATTTAAACGGACACCCTGAAAAAAGGACCCCTCACAACGCAAATTTTAGATTTGATTATATCGAGGGAGAATCGTTAATTCTTACCTTAAAAGAAAACAACATTGCTGCCGCTACGGGTTCAGCTTGCAGTTCAAAAACATTAGAACCATCCCACACACTAATTGCTATGGGACTTCTTCACGAAGAAGCGCATGGAAGTCTATTAGTTTCTTTGGGTAGAACAACTCGTGAAACTGACATAGATAAACTTTTAGAAGTATTACCCGATCAAGTAATAAGATTGAGAAAGTTGTCGCCTTTAACGCCTTCTGATTTTTTCAAGAAAAATGAAGAGGTGAAATAATAATATGAATAATAATATGAAATCTACTCAATATTCAGATAAAGTTTTAGATCATTTCAAAAATCCACGTAATGTGGGTGAAATAGAAGATGCAAATGGGGTCGGTCAAGTTGGGAATCCAGTTTGTGGAGATCTTATGTGGATATACATAAAAGTTGGCAAAAATGATGCAGGTGAGGAAATTATCGATGATATTAAATTTAAGACCTTCGGATGCGGGAGCGCGGTTGCAACATCTTCTATGGTAACTGAAATGGCAAAAGGAATGACTCTTGATGAAGCTTACATGATCACAAGACAAGATGTAGCCAATGAATTAGACGGGCTCCCACCTATTAAAATGCATTGTTCGAATCTTGCTGCTGACGCGTTGCAGGCTGCAATTGACAACTACCGCTTAGGTACGAATCCAGAAGTAGAAGTTGTAACTTCATGTCAACTAGGTGTTAGAGTAATACTAGGAATTGAAAAGTTTATTGGAAAGGGCGTTTATGATCAGATTCCCGCTGATTTAGAGGAACTTAGAGAGAAAAGAATCTTAGTAGTTGATTCTGGAGATGAATCGTTAGCGCTTGCAGTAAAGTTAACGGAATATACTGGACGGGTAATTGTAGTGACATCAGCAAAATCTATTCCCGGTAACGTCGAAGTAAGGAAAGAATTAAAGCACTCGGATGTTAAGATAATACATGAATCAGAACTTATAGAAGTCAAAGGAGAACTGGATGAAGTTGAAAAGGTCTTGATACATGACAACGACGAAGACGAGAATTACGAGCTGTTTGTTGATGTCGTGATAGTTTTAGACTATAGAGGTTAATTTTTTTCTATATATTTTCTTATTTTTTAAACTCGTATTTTATAATTCTAATTGTTTTTATCAAGTTCAAAAAAGCAAATTTTTAGTTCTTAGATTAATCAATACATCATAAGAACGCTCTTTAAATGGAATAACGAATTTTTAAAATTATAAGTAGTGATAACACATCTAAAAAATGTAATAGCTGATTCTAAAATGGAAAAAGTAATTATCGTAGGTGGAGTAGCTGGTGGAGCTTCAGCTGCAGCCAGACTCCGAAGATTAAGAGAAGATTTAGAGATAACTGTGCTTGAAAGAGGACCATTTGTTTCTTTTGCAAATTGTGGTTTACCTTATTATGTTGGTCAGGTAATAAAAGAAGAAGAACGGTTAAAACTTATGACTCCAGAGAAATTTCTCGATCGGTTTAATATTAATATCAAGATAGACCATGAAGTAAAGAGTATTGATAGAATTAATAAAAATATTACCGTTGAGAGTCTTAAAGACGGGGATATGATACAATTAGATTATGATTATCTTATTCTTTCTCCTGGAGCATCTCCGATTGTTCCCCCTTTTACAGGGATGAATGATGTTCCGGTTTTTACCTTAAGAAATATTCCCGATTCTAATAAAATTATTCATCATATAGAGAGTAATAACGTTAAACATGCGACAGTGATAGGAGGAGGATTTATTGGCTTAGAAATGGCAGAAAATCTTAGGCATCGTGGGATTAAAGTAAAGGTTACGGAAATGCTTGACCAAGTTATGGCTTCTTTAGATAAGGAAATTGCTCAGTTCGTGCACCAAGAATTACTCCTAAACGGCGTTTGTTTACAATTAGAAGATCCAGTAGATTCTTTTGAAGTTAGCAGCGAAGGATTCAATTATGTAATCACTAAGAGTGGGGGGAGAATTAAAACAGATATGATAATACTAGCTATTGGCGTAAAACCTGAGAATCAGTTAGCTGAAGAAGCAGGATTAGATATTGGTCCTAAAGGTCATATTATTGTAGATGAGCAAATGAGGACATCTGATCCTTCAATATTTGCTGTTGGAGATGCCATTCAGATTAAAAATTTCGTTACAAAAAAACCAACTGGAGTACCATTAGCAGGACCAGCTAATAAACAAGGTAGAATTGTCGCTGATGTCATAGCTGGGCGCAACTCAAGGTATAATGGAGTGTTAGGTGCTTCTGTCGTCAAGGTATTCGATTTAACCGTTTCTTCAGTTGGATTAAATGAAAAAGAATTAAGTAAAACTGAACTAAAATATGAAAAAATATATGTTCATCCTAATAATCACGCCGGATACTATCCTGGAGCAGTACCTATAACCTTGAAACTCATTTTTGAAACCCCAAATGGAAAAATTCTTGGAGCACAAGCAGTAGGAGGTTCGGGAACAGATAAAAGAATTGATGTAATTTCCACCGTTATGAAATTTGATGGGACTGTTTTTGATTTAGAGGAACTTGAGCTTACATACGCACCTCCGTACGGTTCTGCCAAAGATCCTGTGAATATGGCTGGTTTTGTTGCATCAAATGTGCTTAAAGGTGATATGCCTATCTGGCATTGGAACGAATTAGCCAAAATACAATCAAATAATAGTATTATCCTCGATGTTCGAACAGCTGATGAATATGAAATTGGGACTATTGAGGGAGCAATAAATATAAGCGATTTAGAGTTAAGAAATCGACTGAATGAAATACCACAAAATAAGAATATTTATCTATTCTGTGAAGTAGGATTCAGAGCTTACCTTTCTACTAGGTTCTTAATCCAAAAAGGATATCAAGTTAAAAATTTAACCGGTGGATATAAACTCTATAAAACAGCTAAAGCTACGACTGAAGAAATAGCTGCTGAGTGCGGTGCATCCGAAGAAGTAATAGAAGAATTTATTGAAAAAAAACGCAAGATAACCGAAGACTATATCGAAATAGATGCTTCTGGCTTAGCTTGTCCTGGTCCTTTAAATGCTCTCATAAAATCTCTTGAAATCTTACCTGAGAATAAAAAGCTAAAAATATATGCTACAGATCCAGGATTTAAAGCTAGTGTTGAGGCATACGCAAAATTAAATGAAGCTGTTAAGTTATTATCGCTAGGAAAAGAGGAAGGAAAATTAGTTGCCATATTAGAGAAAGGTATTACAACACATGAAGAAATTGAAGCGCCAGTGAAACCTGAGAAAAAGACTAGGAAACAAATAAGAGCTATAGGAGCACCTACCTTATCAAATATAACTGCGAGTGAACTATATGAGAGAATGGATTCAGCCGAGGCTCCAGCAATTTTAATTGATGTACGGACACCGCAAGAGTATCATGGAAGAACCGGACATGTTAAAAATTCTAAACTGATGCCCTTAGGCGAATTAATGAACAATGTTGATGCTTTAGAACAATATAAAGACGAAGAAATTGTTGTAATTTGTCATAGTGGATCGCGCTCTGCTATGGCAGCTCAGCTATTAGTTCGAGCAGGGTTCAAAGATGTCAGAAATTTAACTGGTGGAATGATCATATGGCATAGAAGTGGTTATCCTGTAGAAAATGGTGGTGTTAAAAGCACAAATTATTAAATTAAAAAAAACAATGTGTTTCATTTTATTTTTTAATGGATTCTAAAATGTAATCTGTTATGTATTTAATTTCTTTTTCTGATTGAGTTTTATAATTTACATATCTAAAATTAAAAATGCATAATGGACAAGATGATACGATCTCCTTAGTTTGGCTTTTTTCAAATATTTCGTTCCCAATTTTTATACTGATACTACTATCAACACCTCTAATTCCAGATCCGGCCCCACAACAAGGACATTCGTTATGATTCTCTGCTAACTCTTTTACTTCTATTCCACATTTTCTTAATAACGCTCTAGGCTCTGTATAAAGAGGTCCACTCTTATACTTTCTTCCAAGTCTGCAAGGATCGTGATATGTTATTGATTTATTTAAAGGGGTTAAATCAATTTTTTTCTTGTTTTCTAATTCATAAATCACATCAATAATATGCCTCACATTTATATCATAATCTTTCAAATAAAGAGGGTAAACTTTATCGAACGCATATAGGCATCCGCCACATGTAACAATTAAATTTTTTATTCCATTAGATTTAAAGAGTTCCAAATTTGTTTGAAATACTTTTTTAGCGAGAACCATATTACCTGCAGAATATATATATTCTCCACAGCATGGCTCACTTTTAAAAATCTTAAAATCGTAATTAGACTTTTTTAGGATTTTATAAGCTGCGCTGGCGCTCTCTTTTACCCGAAAGGAGGACATACATCCTAAAAACAATAATGTATCTGAATCTTTGTTTTCGTAAACTTCTTCATCTCTATATTCTTCAGGTAACCAATCTAAGCGCTCGTCTGGATTTCCATTTACAGAATTATCCTTTTCCATAATATCTCTAATGATTTTTTTATGAATAGCCAAAGGAGCTATATTCTGCTCAACTAATTCTACTTTAGAGGAATGAATTATTTCAGATATCGGAATATTTTGTTGACAAACTAAATCACATTGAGCACATAAAGTACACGTATATAAGCCAAGAATTTCTTCTTCAGATATTTCTTTATTTGAAAATATCTTTCCAGCAATTTTTAATCTCCCGTTCTGAGATTTCAATACATCATTTGATACCATAAAGGTATCACAATATTCCATACATGTTTTGCAATCTAAACAATCGTCAATATTTTTAATAATATTGTTTTTATCCATTTTTTTTCATCTTTAACTTCTTATATTTTTTAAGAAGAGAGGGTTTCTTAGATAAATTTAAGAAATACTTTATAGTTAATTATCGTGAATATCAAACCATCATCAGTTCCTTTAAATTATAAGTGAAAAAGTTAATTTTAACGAAATAAATATATATTCAAAAATATTCAATTTACTGAAAATTTCCAATAAATAAATTTAAAAAGGTGAGAAAATGAAAAAAACAGTTGAAAATTTATTTGCTGCATTCTTGGGAGAATCTCAAGCGCGAAACCGATATACTCTGTTTTCTAAAGTCGCTAAAAAAGAGGGATATATTCTTATATCACAAATCTTTGAGGAAACCGCAAATCAAGAAAGGGAACACGGCGGTTGGAACTATAAGATGCTCCAAGATCTCAAAAAGGAAAAGGATTTTGGAGAATTAGAGATAAAGGCTGGTGGCCCTACAACATACGGAACCACAGAAGAAAATTTGAAATCGGCTATTGCAGGTGAAGACTACGAATGGCAAGAGATGTATCCTGGCTTTGCTGATACAGCAGAAAAAGAGGGATATCCAGAAATTGCTAAGAGATTAAGAGCTATTGCCTTAGCAGAAAAGCACCATTCAGAAAGGTATGGTAAATTACTAAAAATTATAGGCGACGATATCTTCTTTAAACGAGGAGAAAAAGTAGTATGGATATGTCTTGAATGTGGTTACCAAGTTGAACTAGACGAGCTTCCAGATGACTTTGAGTGTCCAAGCTGTTCACATCCAAGAGATTATTTTAGAAAAAGATGCGAAGACTACTAAAATAAGAATATTTCTTATAAAATTTAAACAAAATAATTAAATATTAACTTTCAAATATTAGAAACAACGCTGTTCTAAAAGAAAGAAAGTGAATGATGGTTATGAAACAAAAAACTATTTATAAGTGTGAAGTTTGTGGTAAAGTAGTCGAAATTCTCAATTCTGGAGTTCCTGAAACAATCTGTTGCGGACAACCTATGGTTTTAATGGAAGAAAAAACCGCTGATTGGAAGGGTGAAAAACACGTTCCTAAAATAACGATTGATGGTAATAAGGTTACCGTTGATGTTGGTATTTCGATGGGAACACCACACCCTATGACAGAAGAGCATTTTATTATGTGGATTGAATTAATCTGCAAAGATAACTGCTATAAGAGACAAATGTTAGCTCCAGGAATGGAACCTAAAGCAACTTTTGTAGTTGCTGATACTACAGGTCTCGTTGCTAGGGAGTATTGCAACCTCCACGGATTGTGGCGGTCAGAATAAATTAAGTTAATAACTTTTTTTTATTTTTTTTAAAAATATACATTAATTTTTTAAATAGGTAACGAATTCTAAAGAATAGAACATGTTATTATTACTCCAAATCATTGTAGTAAGCTGTTTTATAGTCGTTATTATTGCACTTTTTAGGGGAAGGACCGATTTTCTTTATTATTCTATGGTAGCTATGTTAGTTGCTGCAGCTGCTACTTTTTTATTATCTCCCGGTGTAACTACTGAAGAAGTTTTTCTCGCTGTAGATTGGGAAGTGATATTTTTCTTAGTTTCTTTATTCACAATTGTAGCAATTTTAGAAGAGCAATGCATATTCCAAGAAGTCGCAAGAAGAGTCACAACGAAATTTAGTACTAACACTCGAAAATTTTTCTGGGTTATATGTCTTATTT
>JAHQWP010000094.1 GCA_029856235.1 Promethearchaeia archaeon | reverse complement strand
GGTAAAATCATATACTAA
This sequence comes from Promethearchaeia archaeon, assembly GCA_029856235.1. Taxonomy (GTDB): domain Archaea; phylum Asgardarchaeota; class Lokiarchaeia; order Sigyniarchaeales; family SOKP01; genus SOKP01. The sequence goes on along the minus strand of JAHQWP010000094.1, from coordinate 4,984 downwards.
ATTTAACATTCGTTTAAGTTGATCTAAGTAATTGTAAATGCCTTTACCTTCTAGTAAAATGGCTTTTTCTCTAGTTTCGTTATAAAATGGCAAATCTTTCGTTATTACTAATCTGTTGCTCAAAAGTGCATATTCTTTCAGATTTTTGTCTTGGACGGGATTTTCGCAATAAAAATCTAGTAGATCGTTAGCATATATAGTATCGTAACCAAAGATTCTTAGGAACCGTGTGAGTTTTCCTAACATAGCATCCGTAAGAAATTTCATACTTTTATTATAATTATATTTAAGTCATTAAAAAAATTAATATATTTGATATTTTTATTAAATCTTAAAAAATGAGCTGATTGATAGTGGAAATAAGAGAGTTGATGAAGAAAGCAACCATGTTTCATGGACACATATGTCCAGGAATAGCTATTGGCGTATTAGCCGCGAAATACGCTATAGAACATGGTTTTGAGCACTCTCCTGACGAAGAACTAGTAGCTGTTGCTGAAACTGATAATTGCAGCGTTGATGCACTTCAAGCTTTATTAGGTACAACGTACGGTAAGGGTAATTTTATTCATAAGGATTATGGTAAAAGCAATTACAATATCTATAGTAGAAAAAATCAAAAAGGAATAAGGTTATCTCTAAAAAAAACTATTTTAGATAATAAAAAGCTTTCAAGAGACGAGAAAGTTCAGAAACTTCTTAGTATGAAACCTGAAGATGTTTTTGACATTAGAAATATTGATTATGATCCTCCTGGGATGGCTCAGATAGAGGAATCAGTAACTTGCAGTATATGTGGAGAACTTACAATGGATAGCCGGATGATGAAATATCAAGGTAAAATTATGTGTATCCCATGTTATAAAGAATTTAAGGAGTAGATCATTTTATAAATAAAGATAACAGAATTGAAAGAAAAAGTATAATTCTTTTAGATAATAAGTATAAATGTAAGAGAAATAATAGTTATTATTTTTTATAAACGATGATTTGAGGAATACATGATACAAGAAGTGCAAACGGAACACACGCTCTTAGTAAAAGGTCCATCTAGGGTTAAATTGTTAGAAGGAAAGATAGAAGTTTTTGGTAAAGTGTTCGTACCAGAAAAGAATGAACTTGAGAGCACAATAATAATACCAAGTGCGAATAATTATCCATTATATGCGTTGGAACCATCAAAACTTGAGATTATCACAAGTAACAAGGATAATATACAAGTTGTTGAAGAAAACACGATCAGTAATGAATGGATTAAAATTAAAGATACAGTTATCGGTATCATTCGCAAAAATGAAGATAAAAAACCAATCAAACTAATGGTTTTAGGATTAAGTAGTGGCAAAACTACTCTTATAAAATATTTAGCTAACAATCTACTCAATGAAGGATTTAAAGCATCATTTTTAGATTCGGATTTAGGACAGCAATTATTATACCTTCCAACAACGCTTAATATAGGGGAAATAAAAGAAAACATAGTATCAAGCGCTGATATTAAAACTGAAGATACCATTTTTATTGGTAGTACCTTCCCAAAAGCTAATTTCAAATTTATTGTATCACACTCATGTAACGACCTAATTAACAATTTCCATTCGACGCATAAAGATTCGGATATTATTCTCATCGATAGTGATGGATGGATAAGAACAGAAGCGGGAATTATATATAAGAATTTCTTTATAGATACTGTCGATCCTGATATCTTGATTGTATTTCATGACGATAATATCGAAGAATTAGAAGCAATTGAAAAAAACGCGTCAAAATCGAAGAAGAGAAAAATATTATTTTTAAAAGAACAGAATAACTACTTCTACGAAAAGGATAAAGAAGAAAGAAGATTTTTACGCCAAAGTCAGTTTGCTAAGGTTTTAGAAAATTTCAGAAAAATTTCAATACCTTTAGATGACATTAAATTCATAAAAGCGGGTTATGATCTTGAGGAAGATAAAATTATTGAATCAAATATTGATATTAGAAATCTAATTACTCTCCCTTATCACTACGTAATTATTGCTTTACTTACAGAAGATTCTAAGCTCATAAGAATTGGTCTCTTATTCGTAATAAATCTTGAAAAGAACTACATTTTATTGTTTTCCGATTTAAATTTCAAGGAACAAAGGAAAGTGAAAAAAATTTTGCTTGGAAGTCTAAGGTTAAGCATTAAAGGGAATCACCAAGGATATCTATATTTATAATTATTAGCTTCTAATAGATAATTATAATAATTTGAAATTAGACAATTTACTTTTTAAAATCACATAGTAGTGATATATTTGGAAGAGAATTTATTAACCAAATTCCTAAAATTAATGTCAAAAGAGATATCCGAGTCTGATTTAGAATTAGTTCCCTTGGGGAGATCATTAGGTTTAGATTTAATATCTTTTTCAAAACTTCGTGATTCCCAAGATGATGTATTTATTGATCGTGTAAGAAATGAGGCATTAAAGAGGCTTGCTAAGAGTAACGATAATGTCGTAAGTAATAATTACTCGTTTTATGCGGGAAGCGTAGATTTTATGGTAAGTAATAACCTTGAAAACAAGGAATTCTTTCTTCTTGAAACGAATGGCGGTTCAAATCGGGGTTTATCCATACTCACGAAAAAGCAACAAGCAATATTATATGATGGCTATTACGAATCAATATCTCAGGCTATCGCAAAGTCTAAAGAAGAAAATGAAAAAATCCTAGTATTAGTAGGTGTCCCCTTTAATGACGGATTGATTCACGAAAAAGTAATTATGGTTGAATATTTGAGAAAAAAAATTAAATTTCGGGGATATACGCTAAAAATCTTTAATTCAGAGAATTATAATAAGGAGCATGAAGCGAAAGTTGTGTTTATAATATCTGATTACAAAAAATTAAGTCAGATCTTATCTTTTTCTAATGGTTGGATTTGGTATCAAGGCGAAAGAGTGCATGTTTTAATAGGAGACGGAATAGCAAGGCGTCTTAATGATATAAAATTTGATGAACTAATGCGTAAAGATTTTCGTCGAATTAACACCATAATTGTTAATCCAATTTTTAAAATTACTGACGATAAATCTCTCACATATGCTGCCAGCTTTTTGAGCAAAAATGTGCTTGAAAAGTATAAATTAAAGTATTTAATATTCAATAAAGCCTACGATGAACAAGATTTAAATCACAAAGTAAAAAAATTAATAAAAGAGCATAAAAAGACTTTTATAATAAAACCTAGAGGTGGATCTGGGGGAGCAGGAGTAATTCCGATATTTACAGGAGAAAATTCTGAAGGAATTATAAAAATTATTGAGGAAAGTAAAAAAGAATTTTATAATAAATTTTCCAGAAACCGAGAACCATTTCCATACACAATTCAAGAGAAAGCTGATTTCTCACTAATTAATTGGGAAAATAGTAAACACACATTCGATTTGCGAATTTATCTCGCTCAAATTAATGAAATAATCGTCCCGATTGGAGGTTTAGCTAGGATTGCAAGAGGTACCTATATTAAAGGATTGGAAAAACAGGAATTTGTTGTGAATCTATCTGGATATGACGGCAAAATTGAGGTTAAACGCGGTGTAGGTTTTTCGGAAGAAAACAGCAAACTCTTAGAGCTAAATTTTGAAGATTTTATTAATGTTTTTTGTTTAGGTTCAGTAATCTTTAAAAGTATAATCGAAAATTATAATAAAATCATGGAATTTTCAGATTGGGAGAGGGTTTAGAAAACTCCTAAAATTTATTCTGGAATGGGTGATACAATCCGTTTTTCATAAAGATCTTTGCTACTTAAGCAATCTTTATGATAGTATAATGTATTCTTACCCCAAAATTTGCCATTTATAATATCACCTAAAGTAATTTTATAGTGTTTATTTAAATTTTGGAGGTTTATTTCATCTTTACAAATCGGGCATTTAATCATTAAAAATCACTCTACACTATTAGGAGTAATTTAAAAATAAATTATTTAAAGTGAACATTTAAAAAATATAATTAAGGGATGCAATTAAGATTCTAAAAACTTTAGAGAGCTTGCAACCAACAATAATTCATTTTTTTTCTGAGTGTGGCCACCACTATTTAAGACTAGTGTATTTTGTTCTGATAAATTAAGTAGCTCAACGTTTTCTTGGAAATTTTTAAAATGTATGATCCTATCATTTTTTGCGTGGATGAGGAATACTCTTTTAGAGAATTCTCGCCAAAGATTTTCTGAAAGCTGTCGTTTAGAGTTTTCTATTACAGAATAAGGAGACAGCTTATAATTTTCTACTTTATTTGGAAATAATTTGACTCCTTTTAGGAAATAGCTAAACATAATGATTGGATTATACTTTGGTAGGTTTTGCTTGTAATTTGACATTGAAGAAACTGCAATAATTTTTTTAATATCCTTATTCGAAAAACCCCCACACAAAACAGTTATAGCCCCGATACTGAACCCAATAGTAATTAGATCATAATCTTTAAGTTGGTCATGAAGCTTAATCCATTCTATAATTTTTTCAAAGTCTTCTATTCGTTTTAAGAACTGACTTCTTCTCCCAACTTTTTTCGATTCTCCAGTTCCTCGTGCATCATAAACTAATATTGTATGTCCTTGAAGAGCGAGTGGAATATAGAAATATTGTAGCGTTTCTTTTGAATCTGAAAATCCATGACAGATAACGACTAGGGAGCTTTTGGATTCAACAATTTCTTTATTACTTAAAGAAATTAAAAGTCCTACAATGTATTTGCTTTTTCCTTTTCTGTTTTTACCAACCTTGATATTTATTTTGGTAGTCTTCATGTTTTTGAATTTAATAAGTGCCCATCTATCAAAATAAATATCCCTAAAACTCCAGTATATCTCAAAAGGAGTGTAAATGATTAAAAACGTTGTGGTTGATAATATCAGGCAAGTATTAAAGGTATTTCCCCATGAAGCATTCACATTCCATATATACGCACTAATAATAAGAGCAAAAATGATTAGGATAATACG
>JAHQWP010000091.1 GCA_029856235.1 Promethearchaeia archaeon | reverse complement strand
TCGTAATCCCGATTAACCCCACATATAAACCTTTAGAAATTCTCCATGTACTCGAACAAGTAAAACCAAAGGGACTTATTTGTATGGATGTTATGTATGGTTTAATTAAACCTATACAAGAAAAATATAAGTTTGAATTTGTTATTTCGACATGTATCGTCGATTTAGCAGCTATTCCTCCTGCTGTAAAAGAACAATTAATTGCGGATGGAACAATTCCTAAAGGAGAAGTTCCTGGGGCTATTAATTTTCTTGATGTATGCCAAAAACGTGGTGAAATTGACATTCCGGAAGTCGAAATCGATCCTTTAAACGATACGGCCGTTTACTTAATGACGGGAGGAACTACAGGCGTTCCCAAACCAGCCATTATCACACACTATAATTGTGTGACGAATGCTAAGCAAAACGTAATGTGGATGCCTGACGCTTCCCATCCTATGGCATGTGTCGGTATTTTACCTATGTTCCACGCTTTTGGAATGACGATTGTTCAAAATGTCGTAATAGAAGGAGGAGACTTCAATATACTTTACGCAAAAAGAGAACTTGACTTAAAAGAAGTTGTAGATATGATTATAGAGGTTGGTCCTGAAGGGGGAGTTATTTTACCGGGAGTTGAAAATCTATTCATTGGTTTGACTCGTTATTTAAAAGAAAATCCCGAGCCTAAATTGGAAAATATGTTTCGTTTGTGCGTTAGTGGTGCGGGACCACTTCACAAACCCGTAAAGGATGCGTTTGAAGCAGTCAGTAACGGAACACTCGTTGAAGCTTATGGACTTACAGAATGTACGACTGCAGTAAGTTTGGGTCCATTTGACGGTACAGATACCCCAGGCACTATTGGTTTACCGTTACCAGGGGTTGAATGGGCAATATTCGATTCAGAGGATTTCACTAAAGGACCAATGAAAGGTTATGGAATAGATTTTACGGGAGAAATCTGTGTATGCGGTCCACAAGTAATGAAAGGTTATTTAAATAGGCCTGAAGCCACAGCAGAAACTTTAAAAGAGTGGGATGGGCGTATATGGTGCCTAACTGGAGATATCGGATATATGGATGAGAATGGACAAATGGTTATCAGAGATCGAAAGAAGCAAATGATTAAGTATAAAGGTTATTCTGTCTTTCCAAAAGAAGTAGAAGATTTATTAGGATCTCATCCCGCTGTAATGGAAGTAGCGGTTGCTGGATTGCCTGATGCTGAAACAGGAGAAATAGTAAAAGCGTGGGTCCAATTACAGGACGAATCAGTGGGTAAAGTTTCTTCTGAAGATTTAATCGTGTGGAGTAAAGAAAATATAACACACTATAAATGCCCTAAACAAATAGAAATTATAGAAGAAATTCCAAAATCTATGGTTGGAAAAGTTCAGAGAAGACAATTACAGATTGAAGATCCTTTGTGGAAGGCTAGATATGGAGCAACACAATAATCTTTAATAAAAATTTTTCTTTTTTTATATTCACCTATTTTTAATCTATAAAAAGCAACTTTTTATTCAATTCCGATTAAATTATTATAGAATTCTACAAAAAAGTGAAGAAGATGAAGGATAAATTTCAAATCGTTGGTACGAAAATTCAAGAATTTTCCCTCCCAGATTCGAGAGGCGGGGTACTAAATATAAGAGCTCTTGAAGGTAAAAAAAAAGTTGTTGTTATATTATTTCGAAACATTAAATGACCTTACTGTAGATGGCACGCGGCACATTTAAGAAAAGATTTCGAGAAGTTTGAGCAGATGGAAACCGTACTTTATCCAATCTTAGCAGATTCTGAGAAAAACGCAAAAAAAATGGAAGAAAAATACGCTCGAAAATATCCAATATACTATGATCCTTCGAAAAAGGTTCCTAAAATGTTGAATCAAGAGATCAAGTTATCCAAAGGAGGAAGGATGCCTGGAATGTTAATCGTTGATAAGCAAGGTATTATTCAATTCGCTTATTATGGAGATAGCATGCAAGATATTCCTAAAAATGAAGAAATATTTGAAATATTAGAGAAAATATAATAAAAAATATGTTTGGAAAAAGTAAATTGAAAATATAAATGATATTTACTTTTAGAAGGTTAGCCACATCTCACCAAACCAAATTTAAAACGAAATTATGAATGAAATTCCTAAATCTATTGTTGGGAAAGTTTAGAGAAGGGAATTACAAATTAACGATCCAATCTGGAAAGAGAAGTATGGAGAAACTCAATTACCATTCATAATTTTAATTTTATTTATTACTTCCTTGTTTTTAATCCTATATAAGCACTTTATTCTTTAAGAGTGTAAATTGTATCACAGTGTAAATCTCCTGCCGCAACAGTTTTAAGAATCTTAAGTTCGATCTTATCGCTCACTGCTTCGCGAAAATACCCTTCATCGATTGCCATAACGGCTTCACACAATGCCCTGGATGTATTTTCAAGACCAAAAGGGCATGTTGTACCTTGAATGTGAAAAGTTTCATCTGACATTGAAATTATTTTAACAGAATTAGGATTAAAGCTCTCGGAAAAAGCCCGTGCTACTGTAGATAATTTATTATCTGGTAACTTTTTCATTATTTTTGAACCTAAAGCACGCCCTTGTTTTCCACAAACCTTTTTTATAATAGGTAGTGCTTCCTTTCCGAACTTTTTGTAAACTTCTTTTATTAGTAAACCTTGAGCTTCTATTGGATTACTCGGTAATTTATCTGAATTTTTTTGAACCATTATCTTTTCAACCTTTAGAAATATACTTATAGCTTCTAATTAAAAATTTTTTAAAAAGTAAAAGAAAACAGAAAGATTAAGATAGAATTCAAAAAGAGTCTAAGATTCCATTTACAGTTCGTATTAAAAAACTACTAATGGATTTTTTCAAGTTTATAATTATAATGCAGATCACGGAAAAATATTTAGATTTAGAGAATTTCTACATTAACATTCTCTTCAATCAGGGTAAAAGTCTTGAAGGATTTATTTCCTCTTTTGGATTTGCTGCCTTAATTTATAATGTAGAAACAGGTAGTTATATTCTTTTTGATACAGGTAGTGATGGAGATGTTTTACTTCATAATTTGAGCCAATTAAGAATTGATGTTGCTGATATCTCAAAGGTAGTAATTTCTCATAATCATCCAGAGCATACTAAAGGTTTAGAAAATATTTATGATGCAAATAATGATTTAGAAATCTATGTTCCTGTAGAAAATCAAATTACCTACAACAGAAAATATCCCTTGTCTAAGGTTTATGGTGTCAGTGAAGTTACAGAGATTGAAAAGAATGTATACTTAACGGGTCAATTGGGAAATTACTTAAAGGAACAATCACTGCTATTAAAAACACGCGAAGATAAGGGAATTTTACTTGTTGGATGTTGCCATCCTGGCTTGAACGAGATCTTCAATGCTTTTCCAAATCGAGGAAATATTGAAGTAATTATTGGAGGGCTTCACAATACCAGAGTTTTTTCGACTTTAAATTCATTAAAATTTATTGGAGCATGTCATTGTACTAAATATAATGATATTTTAAAAGTAAAATATCCTGAAAAATACCACGAAATTAAAGTGGGAGAAGAACTTCTATTTTAAAGTTAATTTTCTTCTTTTTCTTATTCGTTTAAGATATATATCTTTTTCTTGGTTTGAGTATCTTGAAATAAATTATGCTTGAAATTACCACTATTGTAACAGATACCGCCAATATTATTATCAAATAAAACAATAACTCAGAATCTTCATTTTCAGGCGTTGAACTTATTTCAAGAATTAGTAATCCGCCGCCCAGCGCAACATAGATGTATTCCTCATCAACATCAATATCGTGGGCAGCACTCACATCACTCGTCCGTTCAGCAATTTCAACAATTGCAGTAGGATCGCTAACATTGAATAATTCAACCCCATAATTATCAGCAACATAAAGAAACCCATCTTTCTCTATTACCCCTAATTCTTCTCCTCCATCGTTATCATCGTAAGAATCAAGCATTTGCGGTGATGTCGGATTAGAAATATCAATTACTCTTATACCCGCTCCCCAACATCCAAGATATAAAGTATCGTTCGTGATATGGATGTCATTTGCCCCTCCTGTTTGGGATATTATTGTTACAAGTTGAGGTGAACTAGGATTAGAAACATTAACCACTTTCAAACCAACTTCCGCATTAGCGAAATAAACAAAGTTATCTTTAATTTCTATAGCATCACTTCTTGTATCGATATACTCCCCTAAAAAAGTAGGGTTCGTAAGATCGCTGATGTTAAAGATCTTAAATCCTCCTCCAAAATACGTTATGTACGCACGTGAACCTGAAACAGCAATTCTGATTGCCCCTCCGACGCTGTTCTGTCCTACTAATTGGGGGTTACTCGGACTTGATACATTTGAGATAATAAATCCACCTGTTACTGACGCAATATACGCTATATTACTTTCAACTTCAACGCCTAGCGCCCCTCCAGAAAGTACTTCTCCTACTTTTTGAGGATTGTGAGGATCTTGAATATCTATTATCATCAAACCTTCATTATTTGTTACATAAGCATGATTCCCAACTATGTGAACATCGTATCCAACCTCTAAATCAATGAAACCAACCCTATTTAAATATAATCTTTGGGCTGTTTGAGCCCGAGAATTTAAGAAAAATGCAGGAGATATAAGCGTAAAAAGAACGAGAGTAATGGAAACCGTTTTTCGAATTTTTTTGTTAGGAAATTTAAACGAGTTCTTTAAGAGTATCATAATATTCACTTAACTTATTTTAGAGTTATATAAGTTTGGCAATTTATTAATCTACTTACGGTTTTTATTTCTACAATTCAAATTATATTTAATAATTCATACCTTTAAACTAATTATAATGGATGCTAAAGAAAGAATCTTAAAAAGCATTCGCCATGAAGAACCAGACAGAGTGCCTTCCTTTGAAATTGCAATAGATAATTTGAAGGTTTATGAGCATTACGATCTTAAATATGGTTATCAAGGGAACGGAGATTTGTTGCGAAAGACCTACGACCTTGTTAAGGGAGATACGGCTCTGCTTAAGAAATTTATTGATAAATCGAGTAAACTAGCAGACACCCTTACTCCGGGAATTGAACTCTGCCTAAATGCAGGTATAGATTTATTCTCTCTTTATTTAACTAACTATCCAGTAGAATACATAAGAGAAGGAATAATAGATGATGTCGGTAGGGTGATGCATTTTAAGAAAAATCCCTCTGATAATATGGATATCCTTTATTATATGAAAGGTTATTTTGAGGACTTTGAGGATTACGAATCGTTCCCCAAACCAGATCCTGACGATCCAAAAAGAGAGTCCGTATATAGAGCAGGTAAGCTTATTGAAGAAAAATATAAAGGAAAAGTGTATGTTATGCCTTCATTTTGTGGATTATTAGAATCGTCATGGCAGTGTTTCGGTTTACAAGAATTTAGCAGGATGTTAGCTCGACCTAAAATCATTAAGCAAATTTTCGATGAAAGAGGTAAATTTCAAGTTGAACTGATTAAACGTCTAATTGATTGGGGGGAAGATGGCATTGTTTTAATGGGAGACGATTATGGATTTAAATCAGGCTTATTAATGGCTCCACGCAATTATCATAAATATGTCTTTCCATGGCTAAAACGAATGTGTGAAACCGCGCATAAAGGAGGCTTAAAATTCTTTTTACATAGTTGTGGAGATATAATTACTATATTTGAAGATATCATTAAATGTGGAGTTGATGCAATCCATCCGATTGAACCTACGACCGCCAATCCAGAATTCAATATCTTTAAATTGCACGAGAAATATGGGGGCCAAATTACTTTTGTAGGGAATGTTTCTCCTCAAGATTTAGCAGACCAACCTCCAGAAGTTATTAGAAATTATGTTAAGGAACTGATAGATAAACTAGCTCCAGAAGGCGGATTTATCCTTAGCTCAGGGCATAGTATAAATCCCGCAGTTAAATTAGAAAATTTTCTTGTTATGCACGAAACATTAAATAAATATGGTAAATATCCGATCCAAATTAACTAAAATTATTTAAAATTGTTGTGATTAGAATGGAATGCATCATAATAGAAAATGAAAAAATTGCTTAAGTAAAATTAAGACTATTACGGGAAAAAAATCCAGAAACTTGCAAAGCGATGTGGGATAATCTACCCTTTGAACTAAACCTAGTTCGAAAAGCGAAATCGAAAGAGAAAAATTAATTTTTTTTACCTTTTTTTTACTCTAAGTATAAAGATAAGAGGAGATATCCTCAAATTTGATCTTATAAATCTCAATCCATTTATCAAATTCTTCTTGAGTTAACAAATGAAATTCAAATGGATGACTAAGAGGTAATCCCGATTTTTCTTCTATGTCTGCTATTATTTCAGCTCTTTTTAAATGTTTTTTAGGAATATCCGCAATGATTAGTATATCAATATCGCTGGCAGCTACTAAATTTCCTTCAATAATACTCCCAAATAGGAATATCTGAGCTTCTTTTAAAACGAGTTTGATATTTTTATCGATTCTTTTCAAATATTCTTTATGATTTCTAATCATTTCTTTCGTATTAATCATTCTATCTAACATTTTTTATAATACTCTTTATTTCTTCTGCAATTTTTATTGCTTCTTCAGCATCTTCCTTCTCATAAGTAAAACTAAAATATCGAGAGCTTAAGTAAGCGCTTTCAAGGAAGAGTAGAGCTTTTCTATCATATTTAAACGCCTTGTGTTCTGTTAATTAATAAAGTATTGCAAATAATTTTCTAATTGAATGAGTTTTGGGTAATTCTCCTCCTTTTTCAAGGATAATGGCTTTCGTTATAAGTTGAACAGATTGTTCTGCCATAAAACATGTTAAATCGCAATCTTCTTTTTGAAATCTCTCTTTCGCTCCATCTAAAAAGTTTCCAGCTCGCTTAAGAAAAAGCTCTACTTCATCTTTATGCATATAATAAGATTATTTTTTAACTATATAATTTTACTCCATAATGGTAATCTAATAAAAATGGTCAAAAATTGATAATATATAGACATAAAACTTAATTTATTTACATCTCTCTCCTATAAAAGCTAATTTTAGATTTAAATTTTTGATGTGAAACGTTATTAGTTCGATGCCAACTAATCCAGAGGAAAAATTCGATAAACGCCTTTTAATCATTTTCTTGATTCAATTTACAGAAATTTTGGGATTCAGTAGCGTGATGCCCCTAATTCCGATTTTAGGAACAAATTTAGGTTTGAATGAGTTACAAGTAGGATTAATTCTAAGTATTTTTAGTTTATGTCAACTTTTTGCCAGTCCAATTACCGGTAAACTTAGCGACAGATTTGGAAGAAAACCATTACTCTTATTCAGTCAAACGAGCACTCTTATAGGATTTTTTCTTCTTGGAACAGCTTCAAATGTTTGGATACTCGTTGCTGCGCGTCTTGTAGACGGACTTCTAGGAAGTAACATGACGGTTACTCAAGCATATATTAGCGATGTGACGACTCAAAAACAAAGAACTAAAACATATGGTTATTCCAGCGCAGTTTTTGGTGCGGGACTAATTTTTGGACCTATGATTGGAGGTGTGCTATTACTCATTAACTTTTCAGCTCCATTTTTCTTTGCAGCTGGGATTAGCCTTCTCTCTATTGTTTTAGTAGCCATATTTTTACCCGAATCAATAACGCAAAAAGAGGAAAAAATTAGTTTAAAGCTTGGAGATATCATCCCTATTAAGGAAACTAAGCGTTACTTTAAGTCCGCTGAAACGCGAGGCATTTTAATAGCATTCTTCATGTATAGTTTCGGATTTTTCCTCTTTATATCCACATTTGCTCTATATACTACAACCTATCTCAAATTTACTGCCCAACAACTCATATTTTATATGGCTTGGATAGGCGTTCTTAGAGTCATATTTCAAAGCGTTCTTATCACCCCAATATTGAAGAAAGTAAGCGAAAATACGACTCTGAAATTAGGTATTTTTGCGTTGTTTTTCACGATGGCGTTTCTTATATTTACTACTAACTTCTGGATCGTATTTATCCCCATTTCCTTTTTAGCTTTTGGAACAGGTGTAACTCGCCCCATTCTCACCAGTAAGCTAACAAAAGTAGTTAAAAGGGAAGAAACTGGTAGTTTACTTGGAGTAAATAATGCATTAAATAGTATTGCTCAGATAATAACTCCAATTCTTGGTGGATTAATCTTACAATATTTACCTCCACAAATACTCCCTCTCTTATCAGCAATCATTTTCTCGCTTATTTTTATCATATGGCGATGGGCATTTATAAAACCATTTCGAAGTAAAGAAAATCCACTTTCAGAAGATTAAAATTTATAATTTTTTTATTAAAAAAATAGAACTTGTTTGTTATATCATCTCCATAATATGAGGATAATATGAGTACATATATGTTTCAGCGTGAAACTCAGCTTTCACGAAGATTATCTAAACTCAAATAGTCAAGGGTAGATTATTTAAGTAAAGATGTAAGACTTTATTTTATATATCAAAAATGTTTGAGATATTTTGAGAAAATTTTAAATTTCTTTCTATCTTGTTTGTAGAATAAAAATTAAAAGGATATTTAATCAGTTGAGGAAAAGAATTGGATTAGTCCTAGTGCTTGTTGGTTTTTCAGTACTTACCACTGTTTTATTAGTTTATATTTGGCCTTCCCCAGACTCTGGATGGGAATATTATACTGAACCATGCATATTTTCAGCTTTAGAAGAAGTTAATGTTAATAATATAACATATTCTTTAGAGACCTATATGTGGCGTGATTTTATGCCAATTTCACCTCCAGATGGTAAACCTTTAATTGTTATTATACGGATTCATGCGTTAGGTGTAGAAGACTTTCCCTTATCGACAAAAATTGAGCGCCTGTGGTTAATAGATGAGCTAAACATTATTTCAACGTTACCTACAGAAGAATATTCGGTGAATGGCAATACTTTAGAAATGGTTTTTCGAAATGGACCAAAATGGGGACCTGGTATTTTTGTGGATGTTATTGTCAAACTAAATGATATAGATTTTGGTTTTTGTATAAAGGCTGTTAATCAGACAATTCATAGAACAGATTAATTAAATTTCTGACTATTCTTTTAGATAGGACTTATTAAGCTAATAAATTAACAAACTGCATTTTATTAATGAAAAATGATATAATAATAACAATAAGAGAAATTTAAGTAGTAGAAATGTTATGAACTCTTTAAAGTAAATTTATCATAACTACTTTTACTATTAAAAAAAGGTTAAAACCTATGGCTATTCAAGTAACTAAAATGATCTTGCATGGGATTTTAAACGCAATTTTCTACATTGCCCTACCGCTAATTCTCTTCGAAGTAATCGACATGTTAAATCTTATGACCTTTAGCCAAGAATTTAAAACAACCATAATCATTATTGGAATTATTGGAACCGTTTTTGCCATGTTACGGCATGCTTACCCTAAAGATACTTCAGCAAATCGCTTAATTGCGTTTGGTTCTACAGTATATTCCGGTCTTTATCTCTTCTATCTTTTCGGGGGGTTTACTCCTGGAGTGCAATTGGGAACATATTCAATCGATATTCCTGGTTCGCTTCAGGTGCTTTTAGGTTTACAGTTTATTGCTTGGCTATTATTAGCTTCATCCGGGATTAGAGCAATGCAATACCTAATCGAAGCAATAGAATTACGAAAAAATAAGGAATATCGCGCGAAAGTTAAACTTAGTAAACTCTTTAAAGTTCTGGGAATAACTATGAGCCTTGTAATATTGGGGTATCTTGGCAGCATCGTATATAGCGGAATGAATCTCAGTTTTCAATTTCATCCCACTTTTGATTTAGATTGGGATGCTGGGGGTACTCCTCTTGATCCGATTGACGATAGTATTAATATCACAATTACTTTTGATCTCGACAACCAAGGTTTTTACGCGATTTATGATGTCTATATCGACGCAGAATTTCACACAGTAGCTAGCGCGAATGAATCCGTACTTCCTGTAGGAGTTAAAGTAGGAGGATCGCTAAATAACTATTTTAGCACGTTTCATTCTTTCACAAATAATATCAATAATAACATAACGCTTGTAATGGACCCAGCCTATATAGTGGGAATAGCTACCACAGATGCGACTTTTGCACTTAAAATCTCGTTTGCTACAATTTATGCTTCAATCCTCATTAATTTGAATGTAACGGTCAATCTCCCATGGACCGCTTTAATTTAATTTCTAAATTTTTTTATTTCTTTTTTTAAATTCGGATTGCCCCCTTGAGACAAATTATTCTTAGAGATAGTAATATTTCTTAGCCAATCACTTTAAATTCTTAATTATTTTATTGAATAATATGAACGAAGAACCGCCAAGGCCTAGGGGATTACCAGAGAATTCGGTAGCACCTATCTTTGACACTAAAGATGTTTATGGAAAAGAAATGAACTTGGAAAACTTACTTGAAGAGTACGACGGAGTTCTAATAGACTTTTTCCGGGGAAATTGGTGAAGTCACTGTAAAAAGCATTTGTATCTACTAACAGAAGATATTAAAGAATTTGAGAGCAGAAATATCAAGGTAATATCAATCGCAAGCGATAGTGAAAGACTTTTAAAGAAATTTAAGGAAGAAAACAATTTCAACGTTGATATCATCTCTGATCGTGGAGCAAAAATAGCAAAAGATTACGATGTTTATTGGTTTGCTCCCGGTGGAGGAGGAACTTTAAACATTAAACAAGCAGTACCAAGCAAATTTCTGATAAACAAGAACAGAAAGATCATATGGACCTATATTGGCAAAGATAAGACAGACCGACCTTCGATAAAAATGATGACAACTATAATTGATGAGAAGTTATAAACCCCATTGGATGATTCATGTATAAAAATTGTTGATACATGGAGACAATCTTGCTAAGGTTGGGGTATTTTATTTTTTTTAAAAAAGATAAAAAGGTATTAATAGGTGTAAAAACCTTTTCCCGATTTTTGCCCGAGATTACCATTATCAACTAAATCTTTTAAAGCTTGAGGAGGCTTGTCTTCTTCTAAGCCACTGTTTTTATAGTAGGACATTTCAATGTGATAAATCACATCCAACCCGATTTGGTCCATAAATTGGAAAGGCCCTATTCCCATACCCGTGAATATTCTCCATGCTTTATCCACCTCTTCTAAATCAGCATATCCTCCTGCCCAGATTTTCAAACATTCTTTTTTAATAGCGCGCCATACTCTATTAAACACAAATCCATAGCACTCTTTTTTAACTATTAAAGGTGTTATTTCAATACTTTCAACCCATTTTTTACCTTTTTCAAATGTCTCATCACTAGTTTTAGTCCCTCTCATGATGTCTGCCATTGGCATAGCAAAAAGGTCATAAAAATGGATATTCAACAATTTATTTTTTCGCTCTACGACATCCTCTAATTTAGAGACAGGGAATGACGAACTATTCGTGGCAAGAATGGCATTAGGTTGAGCTGCTTCGTCAATTATCTTAAAAATTTCTCTTTTTAATTCTAATATTTCTGGAACTGCTTCAATAATTAAGTCTGCGTCTTTTACAGCGTCTTTTATGGATTCATGTGATGTTATTTCTCCTGAAGTTTTTTTTCTTTTCTTTAATTCAATGGAGAATTTTTCTAAATCCTCTACATTTGTATCGTATAAATGTATTGTATATTCTTTCATTGCCGTTTTCTCAGCTATTTGTTTACCTAAATAGCCAACGCCTATTATAGAAACAATATTTATATCTTCACTCATCGATAATCATTATTTTAATTGGTTTTAATAATCTTAATTTGAACGAGATCATATAATAATTTAATTAAACTAAAATTGAACTTGTGATTTAGATTGAGAGAGATAGAAGATTTGAAAAGTGTCTTAATAATAGGAGCAGGTACTATGGGGCATTCAATAGCTCAAGTATACGCTCAAGCTGGTTTTGAAGTAGATCTCGTGGATACACATCAAAAGAAACTCAACCATGCTTTAGATTTAATCAAGTCTAATCTTGCGGTATTAGCTGAATTCGATAGAGTGCAAAATGACGAAATTCCCGCAATAATCGAGAGAATACACCCAAAAACTGACCTAAAGGAAGCATCAGAGGAGAAGATGTTGGTAGTAGAAGCCGTAAACGAAAATCCCGATCTAAAGAAGCAACTGTTTGATCAACTATCTGAATTTTGTCTTGAGAATGCGATACTCGCAAGTAATACCTCAACTTTAGACATCTTTTCAATCATTAGAGGTATTAAGAATGTTCACCGCATTATTGCCCATCATTGGTTCGCTCCACCGCATATAATCCCATTAGTAGAAGTGGTACCAGGTAGAAAAACATCACACGAAACAGTCGAGTTTTCTGTTAACTTATTAAAAAGAATTGGAAAAGAACCAATTGTCATTGACAAGTTTCTTCCTGGTTACATAGTTAATCGTATTCAAACTGCTTTGTACGGAGCTATGTACGAACTACTTGCTAGGAATATTGCTACACCAGAACAGATTGATCTTGCTATCAGAACGACTTTAGGAATTAGATTACCAATTGTAGGTATCGCTCAATCTCAAGACTTTACAGGACTTGATTTAGTGTACGATATTCAGAAATCGAAGGGTGGTGTATTACCTTTAATCCAAGAGAAAGTAGATGCGAATCAACTTGGGGTAAAAACTGGAAAAGGATTATTCGATTATCATGGAAAAAGTGAGGAAGAAATTTTAAAAAAACGAGATATCTTATACCTAAAACAATTAGAATTCCTAGAAAAAAATACAGAATTTAAGCTAATTTAATATAATAAAAGGGTTAACTATACAAAAAACAAAAAAAATAGATTAAAACTTCTCAATTAGTTCTATAATTTGATCGCGATTGAATTTATCCATATTTTCAATAACTTTAATCAGTTCACTTAATATGTCTTTTATTTTATTTAGTCGATTTTCTTTTCTCTTCACCCGCTTCAAATATTTTCTGATTCGGGCCCTCATACCCCGAAAGTAATCGATTGCCTCTTCCTTTTCACTTAAATCTTTAATATCCATTATCATTTTTAATCTTAGATTCCTTCGGTGAAAAGGGTCTCCATATTTCTCTGGTGGTGCCATCTCTGAGAGAATCATAAATCGAGACGCCCATTTTTCTTTAAGGTCTTCAAGATATTTCTTTCCTAAGTCTGTTAACTGAAAAAATTTTTGTGCACGACCTTCAATTGTTTCCTCATGAGTTTTGAGATAATTTAAATCTTGAAGTTTGTCAAGCACGTGGATTAAAGTTCCTCTTGGTAGTTTATAATTTTTCTGAAGCTGGTATCCTGTAATTCCTGATTCACTTTCATTTAAAATATTGAGAATCATAAAGTTTTTGATATTTTGAAAATCTTCATTAGTAAATGGGATTCTTGGTGGTCTGAAATGTCTTCTAAACCGAGGTGGAGGGATTAAAGGATTGAATGGGACATGATACCTATGGTGTGGATGATGTTTTCTTGGAGAGGAATGATAATTTTGAAATGGAGGATCATGGAATTCCCAGGAATGCCAATCTTGATCTTTATAGATTTTCGTTTCATTTTTTTCTTTTTCATTCGTTTTTAATGTCACCTTTTCTGACACATGATCATTTTGATCATATATGTTATATAAACTAGAGTATTTAAATGTGTCGATCTTGGTCACGTTCTAGATACAAATTAAATACTTACATTTGATTTAATAAGTTCCGAATTTATTGGTACATTAATTCTTTTGAAGTTATTAACTAAAGCGTCCTAAATGTCAGTAATCGAATACTTATTCTCAATACTATGCCTTGATTAGCAATAAACCTTAACTTAGAACCTCCATAACTTATGTTCAACATTTTTCTATGCACCTCCGAAACAATATGGATACATAGGGAGTAGATGATAAGCTTGTAAATATTAAATATATTTCGAACCCATTTAATTGGGTTATTGATATTAAATTAAATATTATATTTAGGTAGTCAATAGTTTTACTGAATTCCGAAAAATTTAATCATCGACTTCCACATTTGTGTCTAATTCTTCTGCTCGCTCAATAAGTATTTATTCAAGTTTATATCCAATAAATTATAATTAAAAAGATTCAAAAATTTATTTTGAAAATTTAATTTTTGCAAAAAAAAAGACTCTTCAAGGAGTATAGATTAATATGGTAAAAAAAAAATTAGCTTGGTATGAAGCAACAATAATTAAAGATATGATGGCATTAATGGGTGGCAGAGCCTTAAGAGGAGGCATGTCAACTTATATCTCATCTAAAATATATCAAGGAAAGGCATCATTACTTCGAGTAGCTAACTTATTAGAGGCAACAATAGATAAAGAGGATAGACGAGCGCTCATCATAACAGATTCTTTTACCCAAAAATTTACCAAATATATTACTGACTATCTCGATTTAATTGGAATGGAATATAGAATTTGGTCAGGGGTAGAACCTGAAGTACCCATTTCAACTATCTACGAGGGAGCTAAAATATGCGAGGATTTTAAGCCACAAGTCTTTATTGCGATAGGGGGCGGTAGCGTAATGGATACTACAAAAATGGTTATGGTTAAATATGAAAAACCGGAAATAAATCTTTTTATGATATTACCGTATTTTGGCTGCGTAGGATTACGAAAGAAATTTAAATATTTTATAGCGATCCCCACAACATCAGGGACTGGTTCAGAGGTAACCCAAGTTGCCGTAATTACCGATACTGATCGAGATCCTCCAAAAAAGCTTGAAGTACTTAGTGATGAGTTAACTGCGGATATAACTATTTTATTTACCGATTTTGTTAAAGACTTGCCTCCCTTTCTGACTATGGCTACTGGTCTGGATGCTTTTTCTCATGCCATTGGGAGTTTTGTATCGAATTGGGGTAGCCCCTATGTTGACGCTATGAATTCAACCGCGATAAAAGAAATACTGAAATATTTACCACGAGCATATAAGTACGGTGCGAAAGATATAGAAGCGAGAGAACACATGCAAATGGCTTCTTTGATGGCGGGAATAGGATTTGGCAACACGACACCCGGAATAGATCATTCGTTAGGACACAGTTTTGGGAAAATCTTCAATGTTCATCACGGACTTAGCGTAGGTCTATTCACAGTTTATTCAATCGCCTTTCAAGCGAAAGTAACTGATAGATGGAAATTATTATGTCCTATTTTCAATATTCAAGAAGACAACAAGAGTAGAAAAGAGTTATTTGGTGAATTTATTCAAGCCATAAAAGATTTTATTGTGTCTCTTGATGCACCTGTATGTGTGAAAGATTTGAAGGATCCAGTAATTACCAAAGAAGAATACTTTGGCAAACTTGATTTGTTGACTAATTATGCCGCTGATGATGCAGTTGCTCTGACTTCTTTTCGAACGATGAGTGAAAAACTGTTTAAGACCATTTTTGAATATGCCTGGGATGGGCAAGATATAGATTTTTAATGATATTGTACGAGGGAGAAAAATGAGTGAAAATTTAATAGGATATAATGGAAAAATAGCTTATGTTAACTTAACTGATGAAAAAGTTGATGTGAAAGAGTTAAATCCTCAAATCGCTAAGGATTACCTTGGAGGTACAGGATTGAGCGCTAAATTAACGTACGATCTGTTATCTGATACCGATTTCGGGACTCTAAAAAACGATCCTTTTTCTGAGATAAATCCTCTAATATTTGCTACTGGGCCAGTTACAGGGACGAACAGACCATCTTCAGGACGATATTCAGTAACCGCAATCTCACCTCTCACCGGAATTTGGGGAGAGGGCACTTCTGGAGGGTATTTCCCAATTTCTTTACGAAATAGCGGTTTTGACGCGATAGTCATTACCGGGAAGTCTAAGAAGCCCATGTATCTCTACATTCACGATGAATCTATTGATTTTAAGGATGCTAATACTATTTGGGGCAAAGATACCTACGAAAGCCAATCAATTTTGAAAAGCGAACTAAATAACGATAAAATTCGAATTGCTACGATTGGCATCGCTGGGGAAAATCTCGTGAAATATGCAGGAATAATTAACGACGAAGGACGCGCTATAGGAAGATCTGGAATGGGTGCGATAATGGGCTCCAAGAATTTAAAGGCAATTGCAATTCACGGGAAAAGTAGAGTTCAAATTGCAGATAGCGCTATAGGCAAACAATTGTTAAAGGAGGACGCCGATGCTAAGCGAAAAGACCTTCTTAAAACGCTAACACCTTTTCTGTTTACCTTGTATGGCACCAATTGCTATTTAGATATGGGTATGGCACTAGGTGACACGCCAGGTTATTACTTTACCAGAAACGAATTCTTTGCTGACAAGCTCACGGGAAAAACACTACGAGAGGAATACCCTGTCTTAGATTATGGTTGTGCTGGGTGTACTATGAGGTGTGGTAAAACAACCATTATAGAGAACGATGGTAAAGAGATCAGAGTAGACGGTCCGGAATACGAATCAGTAGCTGCTTTTGGACCTTTATGCGGCGTCTTTGATTCAAAGAAAGTAATTCTTTCTAACCACATGTGTAATGTATACGGTTTCGATACGATTTCAAGTGGCGTCTCCATCGCATTCTTAATTTACTTAGTAGAAAATAACTTAGGAATTGAGATTATTAAGCAACACCTTAATGATATTAGCATTGGAGACATTAAATGGGGAAATGGAGATGCCGTGTTAAAATTACTCGATAAAATTGCTATCCGAGAGGGTATTGGAAAAGTTCTCGCTGATGGTGTAAGAGCAATGGCAAAAAAATTCAATGTCGATCCCGAATTAGCTGCCCACGTTAAAGGTTTAGAAATACCGATGCACGATCCGAGAGCATTCGCTGGACAAGCGTTGAGCTATATGACTTGCTATATGGGAGCGAACCATGAAAAATGCGATTGGTTTGGTGCTGAGTTAATGCTTTTAAAATATACTAAAATTCGAGTAAAACCTGGTGATCGAACTTCAATCAAAGGTAGAGAAAAGGGCGTCGCAAATTTACAAGATTTGAGAGCTATCGATGATTCAGCTACCAACTGCAATTTCATAAATCCCCCGCTCGAACATATTATTAAGTATATTAACGCATCTACGAACTTCGATTACAACCGAAAATCATTGTTGCTCGTAGGAGAAAGAATAAACACTCTTAAAAGGCTTATCAGCTGTAAGCTCGGAACAACCAGAGAAGACGATAGATTACCTAAACACGTTTTAGCAGAAATGAAATCTGGCAAAACTGAGGGCATAAAATTAGACATGGAAGGCAGTTTAGCGGGATACTATAAGGTTCGAGGTTGGGATTGGGAGACTGGATGGCCATCAAAAGAAAAACTAGATGAACTTAATATATAACTAATATATTTTTTTACAATTTTATAATTAAATTTTAGAATTTTCTTCAATCTTTATTTTGATGGGTGATTTTTTCTAAAGTTTCTAAAAAATAATTGTTTTCTTTTTTAGTTCCTATTGTGACCCGAAAATATTTTGAACCTAGTTGTTTTGATACGTCTAGTACCAATACTCCTTGTTCGGAAAGCTTTTTTGAAATGTTAAGGATATTTGTTTTCATTAATAAAAAATTGGTATAACTTTTAAACACTGAGATCTTTAATTTCGAAGCAACACTTCTAATTCGATTTTTTTCTCTTTCAACTTCTTTAATATATTCTATTGCATAGTCTTTATTTTTCAAAGCACTTATGCCAGCTACTGCATTTGGATAAGGTAGCAGTGTATTGATTCCAAAAAACCTCTTTTGGACAGTTTCTCCTCCAATTATGTATCCCACTCCTAACCCAGCTAATCCAAATCCCTTGCTTAATGTTCTCAATATAGCTAGATTAGGATAATCTGCGATTAAATTAGCATATGAAACCTTTGAAAATTCAAAATAAGCTTCGTCCACTAAAAAAATAATGTTTTCATTTTCTAATATCAAATTTACTTCGTTGTTATCTAAAATTATATTTCCAGTTGGGTTGTTAGGATTATCTAAAATAATTAATGTTGGTTTTTTTAACTCATCAATTAACGGTACAATTGAAAATTTAAATTCAGGTTCTTTTAATCTTATTTTTAAAATTGAAGAATAAATCTTTCGACAGGTCGCGTTGATTAAGAAGAATGACGGATCAGCAAAAATAATTTGTCTATTTTTCGAAAAAAGATAAATAAATTCTTTAAGCAAGATATCAGATGCAGAACTAAGAATAATTGAATTTTTAGGAGAATTCGTATATGTACTTAATAAGGATAATAATTCGTCTACTTTATTTTGAGGAGTATATCGATTTAAGAATTCTATGCTTTCTTTGATAGGATCGGTAATCTCTCTTGGGAGCTTTATAAACATTTCGTTTCGATCTAATCTAATTAACATTTTTTAATCCCTAATTAATTAAAATTATTATTCGTTTACCCTCTTTTAATATATGAACCATACTAGAAATTAAATGCTTAACATTCAATTTCTATTATTAATTCCTCCTTGTATCCGATTATCACTTTTGCAGGGCCTTTAAGCATTTCATCGGTCTTAATATCGCCAGTATCTACCATTAAACATCTTAAGCCTTTAATTTTTTCTTCAGTTGAAACTATTTTAATATTTTTTTTTCCAATTTTATTTAGAACTTTAGAAGTAAATTGCTTATTGCCTCTTCCAAAAATAAATCCTTGCCCACCTATTGGCGAAACGATAATTTTTGCCTTTTTATATTTATTTAAAAGTTCTAGGATTCCGCGTTCATTTAAATCTATTCCAATAATCTTATCGTTATAAAGAGCATCTACTCCAAGTAAGCTTTTTGTTAACTTTAACTGATCGGTGACTGCTTTTACAGTTGTACCAGGTCCAAGTAAATATAGTGTATTATCTTCTAAATTTTCAATAATGTGTTGAGCAATTTCATGTTTATTTTCTTCAATAGATCTTCCTATTTTAGAACCATCTTTTCCAGCCTGTAGAAGATTTATAACTTTAGGAACATTTAAGTATCCATATAGTCTTGAATCTAAAATTCCTTCTCGAAACGATTCTTCATTAATATCTAAAACCTCATTTTCCTGAATTTCTACTATTTCATTTATGAATTTATCAACAATTTCGGCAGCAGCTCTAGGGTTAATAGCAAAAATAGAACTGAACATTTTAACGCCAGAAGGTATTGCCACAACAGGTATAAATAAGCCAATGGCATCATGAATATCTCTTGCTGTCCCGTCTCCACCGCAAAAAATAAGCAACTCAACATGCTCTTCCAACATTAGTTTTGCAATTCTGATTGTATCCTCTGCAGTCGTGTGTTGTTGGATGTGACCAATAACTTCAAATCTAAACCCTTTACCCTTAACTAATTCTTCTCCCATATTTCCTGGAGCAACCAACAAACAAATTTCATCTTTCGATTCTAAATGACTTAAAAAAGCTTCCACTCTCTTAGGAACGACTGGTGTGGCACCTAATTTTATAGCTTCTCTAATAATCTCCCCATCTGTTCCTTTTAGCCCTACGCTACCGCCCATTCCTGCGATTGGATTTGCTATTAATCCAATTTTCTTCATATTGAAGTTATACCTTTAAATGTAGTGATGGTTCTTTCATGTCCATTACTTATGTAATAACTTAAGAAAGTTATGAATTTAACTATGAATTTAACATATCTACAAATCAGTTAGAATAAAAAGAGAATTAGTTATTAAATTTCTTATTTTTTTTTCGCCAGATAATAAGGCCCGTTAAAAATAATAAGATCCGTTAAAGAAAGGGATTAACTTTTATAACTGACGTTTTACCCTTAAAAGCTTTAATGGAAATTTTTCAGCGAAAATTGAAAGAGGAATGATCTCTGCCTTTATTATTACATTTTTTTATAAATCAAAAAAAGCATATTTAGCAAGGAAAATTACTTTTTTTATGGAATATTGGGAAAAGCGCTTCTTAGAAGGTGGTAAAATTTGGGGAGAAAAACCTAGTAAAACCGCCATTCACGCTCTTGAGCTTTTTAGAAAGCATGAAGTTAACAAAATTTTAGTTCCAGGTGCCGGGTATGGACGAAATACAAAATTATTTACAGATGCTAATTTAGAAGTTGTAGGAATTGAAATTTCTGAACCCGCTATTAATATCGCGAAAAAATTCAATCCAAAAGCTCATTTTTTTCAAGGATCAGTATTAAATATGCCTTTTGACGACGAAAAATACGATGGGATCTATAGCTGTAACATATTACATTTATTTCTAAAGGACGATCGAATTTCCTTCCTGAAAAAATGTTATAAACAATTGAGAGTTAAAGGTTTTGCATTTTTTGTAGTATTTTCCGACAAGGAAAGTAGTTTTGGAAAGGGAAGACGAGTGGAAGAAAACACTTACGAAAGTAAACCTTGGAGAGCCGCTCACTACTTCACAGAAAACGATTTAAAAGAGCATTTTAAAGAATTTTTGGTAGTAGAAACGGGAATTATAGAAGATACAGAGAATCACGGGGAATTAGGGCCACATACGCATATCCTAAGATATATCTTTGCTCAAAAAAAATAAAAAAGATATTTGAGAATACCATAACTCTCCATTTGTACCTCTTTCTCTTTCATCTGATTATAAGAATTTGTCAATTTTAAAATCTTTAAAGTTTTTAGGAATATATAGGACGCAATCCTATTGTTAATCTTCCACTATCATTTCCTGGAAGATTTCATTCTTCTTTAAGTTATATTCCTTTTTAATTTAAAATAATGAGCAAATAGTTCGTTCTCTTTTCCGTACTTTTCCATTAAGGTCCTTTTAAAAGTTCCTATATCTAATCTATTTTTCACTTTTTCTCATCAACATCCAACATCTTGCTGTAATTCAATAATTGTATCAGGAAATAAATTGAATTTAATATCATCTCTTATAGGATTAAACTTTCTATAAAGACCATGTTCGTCAGGTGCATAAGGGGATAAGCCAACATCTTCATAAATTGTTCCTTCTTCCAAATTTACAAATAGTTGAAGGTAGTTATGGATATATCCGTCATGTAGAGGGAAAATTTTCTTCTCTGAACTTTCTCTCTCCATTTTGTCAATTAACGCTAACGCTTCAATAAAATTTGCATCGTCTTTAATCTCAAATTCGTATTCCTTACCACTTTGTAAACCTTTTAGCGGAATAGATATTTTAAATTTTAATTTTTTGACTAATCTCACCTCTAATGGATTGTAAAGGATATTCTTCTATAATAAATAAATAAATAAATAAATAAAAATAAAAAAAAATTAAATATTTTTACCCAACTTCTTTCGAGCTTTTTTAAGATCACTATCGGTGAATTTATGTACGAGTTTAGGAAATAATCTCATTATTCTCCAGTATACTTTAGACGATCCGGCGTGAATGTAAAACTTCTCTTTCAATACACCCTTGATTATAATTCTAGCTACTTCATCTGGTTGCATAAGGCCTCCTTTTTCTGCAATGATGTTTAACTCCTCAGGTCTGGTTTTTGCTTCTTCGTGAAGTCCGAAAGTATCAGTGTCCGGCGGGTAAACGATAGAAACTTTAATGTTATATTGCTTGTATTCATTTCTCAGGACCTCACTTAGCCCTACGATTGCAAATTTAGTAGGAGTATACGCTGCATAACCCATTACACCAATATATCCCGCAAGGGAAGACATATTGATAAAATAACCCTCTTTTCGTTCCATATAATAGGGCAATATCGTTAAAATTGAATTTAATTGACCAAAATAATTGGTGTCCATATGAAATTTGTAATCTTCGATGGTCAGTTTATCCGTATAATTCGGATAAGAGATACCTACGAAGTTAAACGAATATTCTGGAACCCCAAACTCTTTAATATGCTCTTTAAATAACCGGTCAACTTGTTCCATATTAGACATATCGCAAGAAATGACTTCCACCAATTGAGTCTCGTCTACTTTCAAGCTTTTAATCTCTTCAGCAGCATCGTTTAACGTTTCTAAAGTTCTAGCTACTATACACACGTTCCCGCCTAATTGTGCGAATATTTTTGCTGTGGCTTTGCCAATCCCTTTTGAACCACCACTAATTATTGCCCATTTTCCTT
This sequence comes from Promethearchaeia archaeon, assembly GCA_029856235.1. GTDB lineage: Archaea > Asgardarchaeota > Lokiarchaeia > Sigyniarchaeales > SOKP01 > SOKP01. The sequence goes on along the minus strand of JAHQWP010000091.1, from coordinate 12,146 downwards.
TAAACGGTTGATTTTTTATTAGTTTCTTTTTTGTCATTTGATTCACTTCTCAATATATTTTAGAAATTTATAAAACCATATACCATGTATAGTATCCCAAAAATGACGCAGTATAAGTTAATGACTAAGTTCATTATTATATCAGATGTACTCTTCTTATATCCACCATTTTGAGCGTTAAAAGATATGTCTAATAGCCCTAGAAATAATATAGCACTTCCTGCAGCTATGGAAAAAAAGACACCATATCTTTCACCTGTCAATAGCCCAATCGCTGCCAGTAATAGAGCAGGAGTCGCCCAAAATATGTCTGGTATTGGAAAGGATCTTTCAAAAGCAAGAAAAACTTCAGTATTTTCAGGATTTTTATTTTCAACTAAGAAAAAGTATATCCAGAATCCCCCAATTCCGATGGCTCCAATTATTTGAAATATTGCAAGAATAATTTCAATCATTTTTTTTTCACATCTTATTATTTATTATATATCCGATTTAAAATAATATGCTGGAACCCCAACTTCAGCTATTCCTCCATCAATAGGGAAATTATGTCCTGTTATAAAATCCGATAAGTTAGATGCCAAAAATAGGAGAACATTCACTACATCCTCAATTGTTCCTAATCTGTTTAAAGGTGTTTTGACGTGTCCATCTTCCATAATTATTTTAACAGCATCTTCCCTATTATCATAAATACCAGTTATATGATATCCTGGAGATATTGAATTAACTGTAATTTTTGGAGCAAGACTTTGAGCCAACATCTGAACCATAGCAATGATTCCAACCTTACTAATAGTATACACTGGAGTTTTATTATCAACTTTCATTCCCGCTAATGATGCTGTATGAATAATTTTTCCCGCTATAGGTTCAAAAGTCTGTTTTTTCATCCTTTTTGCTACTGATTTAGACACTAGCCACTCTCCCTTAAGATTTATATCGAGAATTCTATCCCAATCTTTTTCTTTTGTTCTTAACAAGTCAGCTCCATACGGATATCCGACACCAGCATTATTAAATAGTACAAAAACATTATCTAATTCTTGAAAGGCTTGTTTTGCCATAGCTTCTACTTGATCTGATTTTGAAACATCACAGATTATTGGTATTACCCTTTGGCTAGTTTCTTTTTCAATATTTTTAGATGCCTCTTCTAGAAGCTCGTTATTTATATCTACTAAAACTAATTTTGCTCCTCGTTCAGCAAAGGCATGTGCTACACCCTTTCCAAATCCAGAAGCACCACCTGTAATTATAGCTCCTTTTCCCTCTAAAAATTTACCTTCCATATTTTTTCATCTTTTATATTAAATATCTTATATGATTTATTTGTTGTTAAATCATTTAAATCTTTAATTCTAGTTGTGATTATCAATAAAAAGGAAATTATAAAACTCATCAATTTGAAAAAAACTAGAAGCAAATATTTATTTATATAACTCATTTTAAGATTTAATATAGAAAACTCAAGTGATAAAAAAATGGTTGACAAGATTATCCCCTTTCTAATCAATATAGGGGATGTAATTCCAGCTCGTTCAAAGGCTACATTATTGGATGAGATGGCTATGGCACTAAATGAGTGCATTAATATTTATGGGAAGAATATTAAGAAACTTGGCAAAGTCAATAGAATTTCTATGTGTTTTTGGCCCGTGCGTTTAGTACCTTTAAGCGAAACTCGTGCTTGTGTTTGTAGTTATCTTCTAAATAAGCAAGAAAGATTAAATGTAGGGAAATTCTCGCAACAACCTCCCAACCCAGATAATGTTATTCAAGGTGCTGACCCTGAATCTTTTTTAAGTTCTTTAGCGTCTTATAATAGTACTTACCTAAAAAAACCTAAGAATTATAAAAGAGGCACAGTTATACAAGAAGCTCTTTTTAGTGCGAGTGAGGTTGATTATTTCAAGAACTTCTTCTTAAATCAATATAATGTAGGTTCATTTAATGAGCCATATTTTCTTTTAGAGGGGGGACCTATTCCAAAAAGTATCAATCAAGCGAAAATCGTCCCAGAAGTTTTTGAATTTATCTCCCAAAGAGATGTAGGAATATTAGATAGTTTTGGACAAACGATCATTAAACTATGTGATAGATTCATTCAAAAAGGCTCACAACAAACTGACAACTTGAGAAACAGAAAAGTCGATACCAGCGAAGAAGAGAAACAGTTGGCTCAAATCACAAGAGAGTTAGAAGCAGAGAAGGCTCGAAAAATAGAGGAGTCTCCTGAAGAATTAGTTAAGAGTGGAAAATATAAAATGAGCGATAAAACAGGTGATCTCTATAATAATATCAGTGCTATAAAGAATTCTGTTGATAGATTAAAAAGTGCAGTAAATAAAAACGATTTATTTGAAGCCGAAGGATCTTTAAATGATGTAAATATTAAATACACGGATTTAGGAAATACAATTAGTAGATATCAAACTGAATTAGCTCAAATAAGAAAGAACGTGCAACGAGAGCTAAGTGATTTAGAAAAAACAAAACAACAGAAAATACGAGAACTCGAAAGGAAAAAGTCTGAAACTGAGAGCAAAATTCAAGCAAAACATAGTGAACTCAGCAGTGATCTTTCATCTGCGGAAGATATTGTAGCAAAAATCAAACAAGAAAAACAAACTTGCTTAGATAACATCGAAAGAATTAAAGATGTCGAGATGACTAACGTCCAAAATTTCTTTAATACTTATTCTATTGAGATCAAAACCAAGGATGTTGTGGTTGGAGTACCTATGTTCATATTCTATTTCATAGATCCTAACACTCGTAGAACTACTGAAAGAGCTCCTGTTCTCCCAATCTTTATTGAAGGTGGCAAAATTCATAGAACAAAAGTAACAGATTCCTTTAGAACTAAATTAAGAGATTTAATGAATAAAGACAACGCTATGATAGATTTAGTCGAGAAAGGAGGAGAGACGGGCAATTTAATGGAAATTAAAAACTTAGACAATAAACTTGAAGAATCAATAAATGACTTGCGCATTCGAAAAGTTTTAGGTAAAAAAGAAGCCGAAAGAGATAAAGAAATCATTTATAATTTAGTATGGTAGTATAATTCACTAGTTTTCCGTGTTTTTCATGGAAAAATTCCTATTTTTTTTTATTCAAATATTTTTAAAGTAGAAAAAACAATAGACTCATATGGATTATCTTTTCCTCGTTCATATAATATGCAAACTTTGCCTTTCTGATTATAAGCCAAATCTGAATATGCAGATGGCCCTTCATATAATAAGATAGATTTTTCCCATGTTTTTGCACCATCGTAACTGATTTTAACTGTCATGTGATCCCGAGTTTTACTCGCGGGATTAGAAAACAGAACTACGTTTTGATTTTCATAATCCTTGTAGTCATATCTCAAGACTGACGCTTGACATACTGGTTCAATTAACTCAAAATCATCAATAAAATCTTCAAAATCATCTCCATAATTTTTAGAGTATGCAACTACTCGACAGTATTTCTTACGGTAACTACGCATATTCCAATATAATTTTCCCTTTTGTAATTCACAAACTTCACATTCATCAAGACGAGTATCAGAAAATGCGCCCATTTCCCATGTCCTTCCATGATCATCACTAACAACCAACATTGAATAATAACCACGACTCCTTTCGTAAATATGATGGTCACAAGGGATTATTAAACGACCGTTTTTTAGTTGAATTCCATGTCCTGGTCCCGATGCCATATGGCTCCAATTTTTATAATCAGTTCCAAAAACCTCTTCTGATATATTTCTTGGTTTGCTCCAGGAATCACCAAAATCATCACTATAAACTAACCACATTGATGAATTATCCAAAGTATAAGATAACCAAAGTCTTTGAGTTGCTTTATCATAAACAGTACAAGGATTACCACAAGTTATATCTCCATAATTAGAAATGATTTCAAATTCCTTTGAAATGCGATTCTTTAGCATAAGTTGTGATTGATAATGGAGTAAAGTAACTGGAGAGGACCAATTTAGTCCACCATCACTACTCTTGCGCATAATTAACTGAATATCTCCATGATCTTCTTGGTCGTACTTCCTTCCTTCAACGATAGCAATCAAAATATCCTCAGGAAGTGATATGAGTGAAGGAATTCGGAATGTGTGATAATTCAGTTGACCACATTTAAATAAAACTTGAGAAGATATTTCCATTTTTATCTCTCTTTTATTGAAGTTTAGTTTAAGATTTGAACTATTTAATAATAAATTTACGTGATAATATAAAAATTAATTTTTGTTATTTTATTTTGTTATTTTTTATAGTTCAAGATCCTATGTAATTCATTTTTTGACCGCAACACTCTGGAATTGGTTGATAACCACACTCTTCTGACTTACAGCAACACAACAAATAATTATCATTCACCATCATAGATTGTTCGCAACAAACCGGCACATCTGTTTCATTTCCACAAATATCACATTTTAATTTAGGTATTATCATCAACTCTGTTTCATAAATTTCTTATTTTTCTAATACTATTTTGAATAGAAAAAAGCTTGTTTTATGTAATATAACTTTATTTCATATCCCCTTTTTAAATAAAAAACGAATTAATTAGTTGTCATTAGATATTATAAATGAGATAAAAAACACATTTGTCTTTCAAATCAATTTTCCATTAAAACCAAAAATTTTTGAAGAATAATAAAACACTGAAAATAAAAGAAATTTTTAATTTCATAAGATAATATTGAAATTAGATTATAATTTTGTCTTAAGAAAAAAAAATAAACGGAATGAACTAGTATGAAATCATTAATTAGAGTAAGGATGAGTTTAAACGATGCTCATTATGGTGGAAATTTAGTTGATGGTGCTAAAATATTAGAATTGTTTGGAGATGTTGCTACTGAGTTATTAATTAAAAACGATGGAGATGAGGGCTTATTTCGGGCTTATGACAGCATTGAATTTTTAGCTCCCGTTTATGCTGGTGATTATATTGAAGCTGAAGGAAAAATTATTGAAATAGGTAACACTTCAAGAAAGATGATTTTTGAGGCAAGAAAAGATATTACATTAAAACCAGAGATAAATGATTCTGCTGCCGATTTCTTAAAAGAACCTATTGTAGTATGCAAAGCAAGTGGAACTTGTGTTGTTCCAAGAGAGAAACAAAGAAAAAAGTAATATGATGTATATGGAAAAATTAATTATAACTGCTGCAATATGTGGCGCCGAAGTAACAAAAGAGAATAATCCAAACATCCCATATAGCGTTAGAGAAATAGGTATCGAAGCAGAAAAGTCTTTTTTAGCTGGAGCAAGCATTATCCATTTACATGTAAGAGATGATGACGGCACTCCCACACAAGATTTAAAACGTTTTCAAGCTTGTGTTGATGAAATTAGAAAACGAATTCCCGATGTTATCATTCTTCCATCGACTGGGGGTGCCATAGGAATGAGTAATGAAGAGAGAATACAACCAATATTCACCAATCCACAACCCGAAATGGCCACGTTAGATATGGGAACGATGAATTTTGGTGGTGGTGACGATATTTTTGTTAATACAGAAAATACAATAATATCTTTTGCAAAAGAAATGAATTCCCGTGGAGTCAAACCAGAACTCGAATGCTTTGATAAAGGAATGATCGATATGACATTAAGACTTCACAAGAAAGGATACATAAAAGAACCAATGCACTTCAACTTTATGTTAGGAGTAATTGGTGGAATCAACGCTACAGAACGCGACTTGCGTTTTTTAGTAAATAGTATTCCTCAAGGATCAACTTACTGTGTCGGTGCTATAGGAAAACATGAGTTTCCTATGGTTACGTTATCAATCAAGCTAGGGGGTCATGCTCGAGTAGGATTTGAAGACAATTTATACCTCTCTAAGGGAGTATTAGCAGAATCTAATAGTCAATTAGTGGAAAAAGTAGTTGAGATTTCAATGGGACTAGAAAGAGAAATTGCTTCTTCTTACGAAGCAAGGAAAATATTAGGTTTAAGAAAATAAACAATAAAAATCAAAGGATTTAACTTATGTATAAAGAATTGGCTAAATATTACGATTTAATTTACCATTGGAAGGATTATAAGGCAGAAGCTGAAACAATTCAAAACTTAATAAAGAAATATAAAACTTCGGATGGAAATAATCTCCTTGATGTAGGATGCGGGACAGGAATGCATATAAAATACTTTAGAGACGAATTTGCTTGTACGGGTATCGATATCAACAAAGAAATGGTAGAAGTTGCTAAAACTAAAGTTGAAGGTGTGAGTTTCAAACAAGGTGATATGGTAGATTTCGATCTAAACATAGAATTTGATGTGATCTTATGCTTATTTAGCTCCATTGGTTACGTAAAAACTTACGATAATTTAGAAAAAACCCTCATGAACTTTACAAATCATTTGAAAAAGGGGGGTGTGCTAATTGTGGAACCATGGTTTACAAAATCTGCGTTCTGGGTTGGAGTACCTGGAATGACTACGTACGACGGGGAAGATGTCAAAATTGCGAGACTTAACTCGACAAAGGTAGAAGGAGACTTATCTATAATGGAAATGCATTACTTAATTGCTGAAAAAAATGGATATATCAAACATTTTGTCGATATACACGAATTAGGTTTATTTGAGCACGATAAAACTCTCGAGATTATGGAAAAAGCTAATTTTAAATCGGAATACCTAAAAGACGGTTTGATGAAAGAGAGAGGTTTGTTTATAGGAGTAAATCAGTAATTATTATAACTTTCTTAACCTTTTTCTTGTCTTTATGATAATTACAACTAAATTCTTACTAGAACGTCGTGGGTGTTCAAATATTCCTTTAAGTCAGGGATTTTCAGAATGTTAAAATGAAATAAGGAAGCAGCCAATACTGCTTCAGCGCCGTTATTGATAGCCTCTAGAAAGTGCTCTTTATTTCCAGCACCCCCTGATGCGATCACGGGAACAGAAACAATGTCGGTAATCGCTCGAGTTAAATCAAGATCATATCCTGAATTTGTACCATCTCTATCCATGCTAGTAACTAAGAGCTCTCCCGCTCCTTTATCTACAACCGTTTTTACCCATTCTAATACATCCAGTCCTGTAGGTTCTGTACCACTACGAGAATAAACTTCCCACGATTCACCTTTTTTTTTAGCGTCGATTGCTACAACTATACATTGAGAGCCAAATTTTTTCGCACCTTTAGTTATTAGGTTTGGATCATTTATAGCTGCTGAGTTTATACTAACTTTCTCAGCACCCGCTTTGATTATTTCAGTCATATCCTCAATAGTTTTTATTCCACCACCGACAGTTAAAGGAATGAAGATTTCTTCTGCTACTGATCGAATTGTATTAAGCATACTCTTGCGTCCTTCTAGAGTTGCTGAGATGTCTAAGAAAACTAATTCATCCGCTCCATTATCGTTATAAAATCGAGCTAACTCAACAGGATCTCCACTATCTCGTAAATTTTTGAATTTTACTCCTTTAACAACTCTCCCATTTTTTACATCTAGGCAAGGGATTATCCTTTTTATAAGTCTTGAAGTATAAAGATCATCCAGGAATGTGCCTAAAGCTGTTAGAGAGATGTTCCCGTTATATAAAGCTTTTCCAACAATTACGCCATCAGCATACTGTAACGCATTTTTAACATCGTTCATGTTTGAAACTCCCCCTGATGCAATGATTCTAGTGTCTGGTTTTTTATTCTCTATTAATTCTAAAAACAGATTAGTATTTAGACCCTTCGAAGTACCATCTTTCATTATATCTGTAACGATAAAATTGCGGATTCCTAAATTTTCCATTTTAAATAAAACGGTAAAAATATCTAAATTGGAATCTAATCGCCAACCCTTAATACGTATCTTTCTATTATAAACATCTAAAGCGATGGCAATTCTGTTTTTATCTTGTTTCGCTAAGATGTTAAGAAGCTTTTCATCATCCAACGCGATGGTACCTAGTATTATTCTGTCAACACCTTTATCTATCAGTAACTTAACGATTTCAATGTTCCTGATTCCTCCACCAATTTGAATTTTTACTCCCGCCTGTTTTGAAAGTGTAACAAGATTCAATATAACGGGATAGGAAAGATTCTCACGAAAATCTCCTGTTAAAGCTCCATCCAAATTAACCACATGAATCCACAAAGCTCCAGCTTCTATAAATTGTCTTAGAATGGCTATGGGATCATTAGAATATGTAATCTGCTTGGAAAAATCACCTTGCGTAAGCCTTATAACCTTTCCTTCTCTAATATCCATTGCTGGAATAAGTGTTTTTATTTTTTATTCACCTGATTTTTAAGTGATCTTACCCAATATTTCAATATATTTTCTCCTAAAATCTTACTCTTTTCTGGATGAAACTGTAATGCTAGTATTTTTTCATAAGTAAAAATAACGCAAAATCTTATACCATGTAAAGAAAAGGCAGTTACAATATTTTTGTCCGCAACATCACAATAATATGTATGGTTGAAATAAGCAAATCCCGAAAAATACGGTTCTTTGATTCCAGTTACACGATTCCATCCCGTGTGCGGAACTCGAATTGATTCTGTGAGTTCAAGCTTCCTCACATCTCCGGGAACGATTCCTAGACCTTCAACTCCGGGACTTTCCTCTGATTTATTAAGTAATAATTGCATCCCTAAACATATTCCTAAGGTTGGTTTAGTCGGGATAACCTGTTTTAGTAATTCAAATAAGCCTTTTCGCTTCAGTTCTTCGACAGCATCTCCAAACGCTCCCACACCAGGTAACACAATACCCTTTGCTTTTGTTATTTGTTCTTCTTCGTTAGATATTATTACTTCCTTATAATACCTTTGAATTGCTCGTTGAACTGATCTTAAGTTCCCAACCCCATAATCAACTATTGTAATCATAATTAGTTCCTTAGACTTATTGCCTATTTGTGTAGTTTACTCATAATACTCCCTTAGTTGATGGGACAATACCTTTTCGCTTAGAATCCAATCGAGATGCTTTATCAAGTGAGCATCCAAGGGCCTTAAAAACTGACTCTGCTATGTGATGATCGTCTTTCCCAGAAAGCACTTTCACGTGTAGAGTTATGCTTGCATTAATAGCAAAAGTTTGTAAAAAGTGCTCTATTAAAGTAAGAGGAATCAATTCGTCTTGATTTTTCCCAAAATATTTACCCGTCCACGGTATATCAATAAGTGAATAAGGGCGATTAGAAAAATCAACTACGACTAATGCTAAAGCTTCATCCATTGGAACATAAGAGTATCCAATGCGTCTTATACCTACTTTATCTCCAATTGCTTCCTTAAAAGCGTTTCCTAACACTATCCCTACATCTTCAATGGTATGATGAGTGTCGACGTGTAAATCTCCATTAGCTTTCACTTCAATGTCAAAAATTCCATGAACTGCGATGTGACTTAACATGTGATCGAAAAAACCTATCCCTGTATCTATCTTCGCAATTCCGGAGCCATCTAAGTTAAGCAAGATGTTAATTGTAGATTCTTTTGTTTTTCTTTCTTGGTTTGATTGACGGTCCATTTTAATTTCCTCCTTTTAAAAATAATTTGAGTTCAGCAATAACCTTTACCATATTTTCTTGGAGCCCAATACTAATCCTAAGGTTATTAATCATATCTGTTGAAGAATAATATCGCACTAAAATGCCCTTAGAATAGAAATGTGAATAAAGTTTCTTCGGAATATCAGGAGATTCAAAGGTGAGTAGCACATAGCAAGCTTCACTCGGGTGGATCCAAAAGTTTTTGTATTGTTTTTGAACTAATTTAAGCTGATCGATGAACCACTCTCTTGTTTTTTTCATTTCTTTTATTCTTTGATCTACTAGTGGGCTAGATAATGCTGCTATTGCCGCCCTTTGTCCAGCAATATTAACGTTATAAGGTTGTTTAATTGATACTAAGACTTTTCGGATGTCGTTTGGCATAATACCATATCCAACTCGTAACCCTCCTAAACCGTAAGCTTTACTAAATGTTCGAAGAACAACAAGATTCTCGTGTTGAGGGACTAATTTAGCAAGGCTTTGAAAACTTGAGAATTCTATATAAGCTTCATCAATGACAACTAAAATAGGGAGAGATACTAAGCGCTCAACAAATTTATCTGATACAACATTTCCATCAGGGTTATTTGGACGAGCGATAAATGCGATTTTCGACCGTTTCGCTTCATCTAGAAATTGATCCTCGTCGAGTACGTAGCGAGCAAACGACTCTTTTTTAACAATTTGTTGGGAAACTGATATGTTTTTAATACCTTGTACTTGAGCTAAAAATGAAATCATGCCAAAAGTAGGAGAAACAGAGAGAATTGTGTCTGAAGGATTTGCGTACGCTTTTATTAGCAATTCGATTAATTCATCAGATCCTGAACTTACCATAAAGTTGTTAGCTTCCAAATTTTCTTTTTTTGATAATAGTTCTATTAAGTTTAAGCATAATGGGTCTGGATATTGACCAATATTTTTGAGGGAGCTTAATGCTTCTAACACCTCCGGAAGTGGCTCGTAAGGATTTTCGTTCCCATCAAGCTTAATTATTTTGGAAACGGGGATATTTAATTCTACTGCAATAGCATCTAAAGGTTTAACTCCGTCATAACACTCTATTGAACTGATATGCTCTACAGTTTTAATTTTTGGCATTAAATTCTCCTCCTAGCAGCTTCTGAATGAGCGGTAAGTTTTTCATTGCGGGCTAATGCTTCCGCTATAGGTGCTATGGTTTTAACGGTTTCCTTATCTAAAGCAACAAGGCTGGTAATTTTAACGAAGTCCAATACCGATAATGGTGAAGAAAATTTAGCGGCACCACCTGTTGGCATTACGTGACTGGGGCCAGCAATATAATCACCCATTACTTCACAAGAAGATTCGCCTAAAAAAACACCTCCAGAGTTTCTTATTTGTGGTAAAACCTCTTGTGGGTTTTCAGTTACAATAGATAAGTGTTCTGGGGCAAATTCATTAATCACAGATATAGCCTCCTCAATGTTAGCAACCAAAACAATTCCCCCATTATTTTCGATCGCGTATAAAGCTCTTTCTGCACGAGATAATTTTGGTAATTGCTCTTCAATTGAATTTTTAACCATACTTGCTAGATCCGCACTTGTTGTCAGTAAAATTGGGATAGATAAAAAATCGTGTTCGGCTTGAGCGAGTAAATCAGACGCGATTAATTCAGGATCTGCTGACTGGTCAGCTATAATAACCGCTTCAGTCGGACCTGCGATACCATCAATTCCTACAACCCCAAATACTTCTCGCTTGGCTAAAGTTACAAAAATATTGCCGGGTCCTACGATTTTATTAACCTTTGGAACTGATTCTGTTCCGAACGCTAGAGCTGCAATTGCTTGGGCTCCTCCTATCTGAAAAACTCTAAGTTTTACATTAAACTCACGCATTAAATTACAAGTAGCTAATATTATGGGAGAAATGGGAGGGGGACTTACAATTACTATTTCTTCAACACCTGCTACAATTGCCGGACAAACGCTATGAATAACAGTCGATGGAAGCGGTGCAGAACCTCCCGGGACATAAAATCCTACAATTTGGATGGGAGTTATTATTTGACCTAAACTTCCCCCTAATTCATTCGTAGTCCAAGAAGAAATAGGTTGTTTCCTGTGAAAGGCTAAAATTCTATTTCTAGTTTTAATTAAAACTTCCTTTATTTTTGGATCTATACTATTTTGAGCCTCTTCCATTTTATCAACTTTAACTTCAATTGAATTAGAGATATCGTTTTTGTCTAATTTCTTAGTCCATTCAATAAGTGCAAGATCACCTTTTTTACTAACATCATTAATGATTCGCTTAACAACTTCTTGTAAAGTTAAAGCCTTTCCAAAGATCTTGATGATCTGCTCGTTTATTTGAGGTGATGCGGTGGTATCGATAATCGATTTACGTATTAATATAGTTTTTTCTGCTTCCTTTAAAGAATAAACTGGAATCATCAATTATCCTCCAAATTCTTCAGTAAATTCTTATAGCGCTTAGGTTCTTTTTCAAAAATAAATAAAGTTGGACTAACCACAACTCCACTTCCGCCAATTTCTCTCAATGCTCTTATAGTTTCAGTTAATTTCTCCTTTTCAACAATTATATGAATCGCAAACCAGG
>JAHQWP010000093.1 GCA_029856235.1 Promethearchaeia archaeon | reverse complement strand
ACCTAATGTAATAAAAATAAAATCTATAAATGAAGTTTTAAATTACATAAGTTAGAAGAAGTAGCCCAGGGGGGACTTGTTCTCCCTTGAAGATATTTCAAGAGGTTTGAACCCCCGATCCCTTGCTTCGCAAGCAAGTATCCTATCCACTAGACCACTGGGCTATTTTTTTATTAATAAATAATCGTGATTAATAGTTAAAATACTTTATTTCTCTATTAAGAATTTTAATGGTTAAAAAACGCTAACTCTGAAGCATACAGGTTATCTAGGATAGTCCGGTTTACTAGACACCAGAGTAGTAGTTTCTTCAATCCAGCTAGATAAATCTTTGTCTACACGAATAAAGGTCACTATTTTATCTAATTCCTGCAGTTTAGTAAATGTGCATTCTGCAACTAAATCCCAACCCCCATAAACAGGGGTTACATAAGTAACTTTCCAATTTTCATCGAGATTATTTGATTTTAGTCCTGTTAACCTTTCGACGACTTCCCATTCAGTTCCGATGACTTTTAACCTGATTAAGATATAACCTCTATAGAAAATACCTGAACACCAAAAATTCTTATTTTTAATGCTTACTCTAATATATTTATTAGCCTTTATTCACCTTAATAATGATTTATTTTTTTTGAAAAGGTTTATTATTAATATTCAAATAGCTTTCGAAATTAGAATAAAAATTAACTATCTTGTAAGTGAGATTCTAGAAATGGATATCGTTGAAATTAAAAGGCTAATTTTGTTATTTGGTCTAACAAACGCCGTGAAATTTGGAGGGAAACCGAATTTGAAGGCTATTATGGGAAAATTAATGAGTCAAGAATCAGAACTAAGAACCCGAATAAAGGAAATTAAGCCCTTGCTTGATGAGATTGCTGTAGAAATTTCTAAACTAACAGAACAAGAGCAGCGAGAAAAATTACTAGAATTAGATCCCACTGCACTCGAGAAAAAGACTTCCGCCAAAGAAGAAAAAGAATTACCCCGCTTGCTCAACACTGAAGATTACGAAAAGATTATCATGCGCTTAGCACCATATCCTAGTGGAGCCTTACATATTGGAAACGCGAGAATGGTGATCCTAAATAGTGAATATGTAAACAAATATAAGGGGGAGTTAATCTTATTTTTCGATGACACGATCGGGAGTCCAAAATCTATGAGAAATAGTCCAAAAGCGAAGTACGTAATTCCCGAGGCTTATAAATTAATAGAAGATGGATTAAAATGGTTAAATGTTGATTATTCCAAAGTCTATTATAAGAGTGATAGGTTAGAAATATATTACGAATATTGCGAGAAACTCATTCAGGATGACATGGCTTATGTATGTTTCTGTAGTGCACTTGAGTTTCGGGATAGTTATAAAAAACAAAAGAAGAATTGTCCTCACAGAAATCAATCTATTGCTACAAATCTTAAAGAATGGGATAATATGAAAGCGGGTAAATATCGTGAAACGGAAGCTGTAGTAAGATTAAAAACTGGAATGGATCAAAAAGATCCTGCTTTAAGAGATCAAATTATGATGAGAATTTCTGAAGCGGATCATCCCCGCGTAGGAAATAAGTATTTTGCTTGGCCAATGTTAGAATTTTCATGGGCAATTGACGATCATTTAATAGGCGCAACGCACATTCTAAGGGGTATAGATTTGGTAAAAGAGGATGTAATTGAAGCATTCATCTGGGATCATTTTAAATGGAAAAAGAGTGAATTTTTACATTATGGCAGAATAAAGTTTCCAAATATGAAGCTAAGCAAAACACAGTCTAGAAACAATATTACGAAAGGAATTTACGAAGGTTGGGACGATCCAAGGACTTGGAGCCTACAATCGTTAGAAAAAAGAGGGATTAAAGCTGAAGCGCTAAAAGAAGCCCTTTTGGATTTAGGAATGTCAACAACAGGAATAGTTTTTGACGAGTCATGGTTATATTCGAAAAATAAAGATATTATCGATAGTATTTCAAGTAGATACTTCTATGTAGAAGACCCAATTAATATTGAGATTGAGAATGTGCCATTCTCAGAATATACTGCAGAACCCTTACTGTTACCGTCAAATCCAACAAAGGGAAAAAGGAAAATTAAAGTTACAGCAAAAGATGGCAAATTAAACACCTTGATTACTCGTAAAGATGCGAATCAGTTAAGGATCGGGCAAATAATTCGATTAAAAGACCTGATAAACATTCAAATAACTGCTGTAGACTTGAACGAGAATTTAATAAAATCTAGCTTTAACAGCTTTGAATTAAATAGGGATTTTTCGATCATTCAATGGGTTTTCAAAGAAAATAATGTTCACATTTCAATAATAAAACCAGATGGAACGATATCACAAGGTAGGGGTGAAGTAAACCTAGCTAAAATCCCTTTAAATAAGCCTATTCAATTCGAACGATTTGGATTTGTAAATCCAATAAAATGGGTAGATAATGCATTAATATGCTATTTCACTCATTAAATAGACATATAAATTTTTTACACGGTATACTTTTAAATCAAAAACAATAATAAAACTAAAGCAAATAACACAATCAATCTTTATCTAAAATAAGAATGAATGAGAAAAAAAATTCTAGCGAACTGAGTCGAGGTAAGCTGAAATGGGATTTTTGTCCAATTTGTGGAACAAAAATACCTCAAATTGAAAATATTCAATATTGCATTAAATGTGGCGTCGATCTTCAATATATTAATATCCATATGAGAATGCCGCCTCGCAAGAGTCAAAGTTCCAAGCAACTTTATAGTTTTGGAGCACCTAGGCTGCTAAAAAAAAGACTTAATCAAGAAGATCTCCTCAATTTAAAAGATAAGCAATTATGGGGTGCCGGCACTTCTATAGGGATAACAGCTGCAGCTTTTTTTGCTATGAATTTAATTTCTTTGGGGGCGGTATTCATATTTATATTTTTATCAGGTAGTATAGAAGAAGCATATAATGCAGTCGCTAATCCCTATTTCATTATATTTAGTTCTTTTATAGAATTAGTCTTACTCATTGTTCCACTTCTGTATGTTGGTAAACATCTAGAAAGACCAAATATCAGTAACCGATTAATCATATTAGGTTTTACTACTAAAGGTTATAGTAAAATCCAGCTTTTAAAAGAGATTCTACTTGGATTAGGATTTGCAGTTGTAGGAGTACTATTAGTTCTCTTCGTTTCATTTGTAATGGAAGTTCTGTTATCCGCAATTTTTGGTGTATCTATTGTCTCGGAACTAGGTGGATCTCCTGGTGAAGTAGATGCATTAATACTATCTTCAGATGTTCTTAGTCTTGTCTTGTTAGTTATCATTATGATAGTGATTATCGGTACATCTGAGGAAGTTTTATTCCGTGGGTTTTTACAAAAGGGTTTAATCCGTAATTTAGGCAAAACCTGGGGAATTTTACTTACGGCATTGATATTTTCATCAATTCATTTAATAGGAGTATTCTTACTTCCAGAATCATTGACAATATTCGTAATTTCCTTACTCCTCAACTTTTTTCCCTATTTCGCGATTTCCCTTTTGCTTGGTTTACTATACTCTTGGAGGAAAGAAAACTTAATAGCGGTTATGATTACTCATGGCGTATATAATGCCCTTACAATTATCCTAGTGTTTTTAGTATTTAATATTTTTTAAATATAATTGAGAAATTCTATGACAATTTTAGACACTTTTAAGAAGAAATCTGAAGGTGCAATATCTAAAATTGGGATTGGATTAGGAGATTCGGCTACACACAACATCAAAATATTAAATGCTACTTTAGAAGTATTGAAATTTAATATTTCTTCCTTTTTTTTATTTGGAAATAGAAATCAAATAGAAAAAATCGCCAAACTTTCCTTATATAAAGAAAATAAGAAATTTATCAATTTAATTGATTCAGATGATCCCGCATTTGAGATACTCCATTACTTAAACCTTAATCTCATATCTTGTGCTGTTAGAGGTAGCTTAAAATCAAGTGAATTCTTGAAAAATCTTAACGAAATCCTAAAAATATCAAAAATAAACCGATTAGCTTTATTGGAAACAAATTTAGGTCACCAATTTTTTTTTGGTCCCGTTGGAATTGACGAGTGTAGCAGTTTAAGCAGCAAAAAGGTATTTATTGAGAAGGCTCTAAAAGAATTAAGTGATTTAAACATTGAGCCGAGGATTAGTGTTTTAAGTGGTGGTAGGCTAGGAGATATTGGGAGAAATGCGGACATAGATAAAACTATAACGGAAGCTAAAGAATTAGTGGATTGGTATAAGTTAGAAAAACCTGGTTTAGAAATAGAGCATGCAGAGATATTGATTGAAAAAGCAATAGAAAACAAATCTAATTTAATTATAGCTCCTAATGGGATATCCGGAAATTTAATTTATCGCACTTTGGTTCATCTAGGCGGTGGTAAAGCGTATGGGGCAATTTATATGGATATCGGTTATAATATAATAGATACTTCTCGCGTGGGTGACTCGTCAGAAATAATTGGGGGAATTATTCTTGCTCTGGCAAAATCTACCTGAAAGGTAAAGTTTTAAGAAAAAAATAATAGATTTAGTGGTATTGAATTCTAATAGATTTGAATTTATAAAAAAGAAAAAAATTTAGGTAATTGCTCCAAGAATAGTAGCTATAATAACCACAATGCCTCCAATTATTACTCCAAAAATTAAGATCCCCACACCTAATATGCCTAGGAATACTGGAGTGTAATGAATCGGTCTGATCCCTAATAATATCGCTAAAACTGCTAAACCAAAAGCAGCTAAGCCCCCTATCCATTCCCATCCCCATGCTGCAATTGAAGTTCCCATGATTTTTAAGACTGCTTCGATTAGCACTACAATTCCACTAGTTATTGCCATTATTCGCATTAATAGGTCTGTTTCTTGAACTTCACTCATTTTTTATCACTTAAATTCAATTGATTTTTAAATTAAAAATAGACTATTTCTCCTTAAAAATTTATAGCCTATTTACACTAAACTATTAATATTTTTAATATTAAAAATTGAGGTAATAAACTAAAATCACAATTTTTAAGATTTAAAGATGGGAGGGGAGGGATTCGAACCCCCGGCC
>JAHQWP010000092.1 GCA_029856235.1 Promethearchaeia archaeon | reverse complement strand
ACCACAACCGTTACACTCGTTATTTACGTACCTTGCTTTTTTCTGGATTTTAACCTCAAAATTACCTACAAATCCAGTTACTTCTTCTACTTCACTGTATGTATGTAAGTTTAATCCCGGGGTTCTAACTGTTTGGAGCATCACTGGTCCGAGGATTCATATACTACAATCATCCGTAGGAAAAGTTCGGTCAAGCATTGCCATTTTACCGCCAATCGTTGGTTTCTTTTCAACTAAGTGCACTTCAAATCCTTCTTCAGCTAAATCTATTCCTGCGGATAATCCCGCGACCCCACCACCAATTATAAGAGCTTTTTTGGTTATATCCACTTCTTTAATAAGAATTTTCTCTAACACGGTGGCTCTGGCAACTCCTGAGCGAATCGCGTCTTCAGCAGTACTTTGTGCTCCAGGTTTATCGTTTCTATGAACGAAACTAGAATGCTCTCGGATATTCACAAATTCCAAATACGAGGGATCTATATTCATCGCCTCCAATACGCTTTTGAAAACGGGTTCATGCGTTATTGGAGTGCATGAAGCCATAACTAATCGATTAGCGTTGTGTTCTATCATTTTTTCTTTTATAAACTCTGCACCGGACTGAGTGCATAGAGATATGTAATCTACTGCTTCGACAACATTAGGTAAAGTTTTCGAGTATTCTGCTAACGCTTTTGTATCTATAATTTCGGCGATATTAAGCCCTCATTGACAAATAGTTACTAAGATTCTGATATCGTTATTTTCAGTCATTGTTTTTTCTTTAGTTTCTACCATTGCATGTCATTCCTTTCCTTTCTAATTTTTATTAGTTCCTCCATAAATTTCTAAACTAAATATACAACATGTAAATTTTTTATACTAAATTAAAATAACTGATTAAAAAAATAACTTTAAATCAGTCTTTTTTTATATATGTTTTATATTAATTGAATAAAAAATATTCGTTAATCAATTATAATAGATTTTTAAGGTAATTTAGGTAAAATGTTATTAGCTATTCTCCAAATGGGAACTAGTTCTATGGATTTTCTATCTCCTATAATCCTTATGGTTGCTTTTGCTGCTGGAGATATATTATTACTTAAGCTTGGATTAGTTATAACTAAATCACAGAAAAGAACTCGTATGAAATGGGTTGCAGGAAGTTTTTTAATTCAATTTGGAATAGTTTTCATTATCAGTTCTCCTCTGTTTTTACTTGGGATTATGGGTGCATATCATGGAGAACCTCAAGGGTTAGTTCCTATTATTCTCCTTTCAATATTTATTGATTTTAACGTAATTAATATTTTACATCAGGTTGGATTGAAACGCTCATTGGTTGTAGGCATACTTACATTTGCCCCAATAATGCTAATAATGGTCGTTTTTGGTTCAAATCTAGGTAATTTTTTCATGTAAATGTGTCATAAATTAATTTCTTTATTAATTTTAAAATTCATCTCAGAGATTTTATCCCTCGCAGCTTCACCGAATTTACTTGGAGGGTATTTTTCACTTTTACAATAAGCATATATTATACCTCTTGATGAGTTAACAATTCCCCCTAATCCGTTTTGGTTAAATCCAAATTTTATATCACTTACTTTAGCTCCTTGAGCACCGAACCCAGGTAATAGTATAAAAGAATTTTTTATTACATTTCGAACTGCCTTTAATTCCTCCGGGAATGTAGCGCCTACAACTACACCTAAATTATGGAACTCTGAAAACCGATCTAATTGATTTCCCCAATCATAGACGAGTCTCGCCATTTTTATATAATTTCTTTCAAGAGTAATGTTTTCTACGTTGATTTCAGTTTTAGAATTTATTATATCTGGAAGATGTGCACTAAAAATATTTTGAAAATCTTTACTGCTTGGGTTTGATGTTTTAACGAGAATGAATTTACCTTTTTCTTTGTATTGTAAAAATGGTTTAACACCATCAATTCCGAGATAAGCATTTAAAGTGCACGCATCCGCATTAAAAACTTTAAAGGTAGAATATGCGTACGCTTCTGAAGTTGATCCAATGTCATTTCTTTTTGAGTCTAAAATGACAAGTAAATCTTTTTTGTGAGCATACTTAATAGTGTCTTTTAAGGCGTTCAGAGCTTCGTATTTTTCGTAAAAAGCTATTTGTGGTTTTATAACAGGGATTAAATCGAATGTATTGTCTATTAGAGTTTTATTAAATTCAAGTATTATTTTGTTTGGATCTTCTAATTCGTTGATTAGAAATTGTGGAATTTCCCCTTCTTTATCAATTCGGGGATCTAATCCCATGCATACAACACTGCGTTTATCACTAATAGATTGGATTATATCTTCAATAAAATTCATGATTCAATAAATGGGAATTGCGTTTTTTATATTATTAATATGAAGTAGTTTCTAAAAAAATTTGTAAATTGTGAAAAATTGAACGGGAAAGTTGGCGTGACTTAAAAAAAAAGAAATGAAGTTTTTAATTATTTCTGTTTAATCGGTTTATTCACTTTTTTCTTCCGTTTTTCTTTCGCGGATTTCTTGCTTAACTTTTTTTATTGTTAACCCTTTAAGTTTGAGAAATTGATGAATGAAGATAGCGGTAGAAAGAACAATTCCACCTAAGTAGAACACCTGAATAGTCCAAGAAAACGGTTCTATTGCTGTATAGAACACTAGATTAAAGATGTAAGACAAGCACACAATTGTTGTGATAAAGATCATGGAGACCAACAAAGCAATCCTTTCATAAAACTTAGGTTCACCTTTATCAAATATTATTATTTTTAGCCAAAATACAATGCAAATAAATGCTATAGGTGTAAAAATGAGGGAACCGATGGCAATTGGGATAAGTAAATACACTGCAAATCGATTTCTCCAGATATTTAAGACTTCTCCTAGGGTCATCTGATCTTGAATTTGAACTTTCGCATAATTTCCTCTCCAATTATAGTAGCTTTTCTTCACTTTCCTTCCTATTTTTTTTGTTCCTCTCTTTACACGATTAATTATTCCAGTATCTACAGCTTCCTGAAACTCTTCTCTAATTAAGGGAATAATATATAAAGTTAGCATTAAAGAAATAATACCATAAAGGAATAGGATAAGATCAATCCAGTATCGGATACCTATAGGAGGTATTGCGGGGGGTAAGCTTGTAAATATTGTGTAAATAGCGTATCCTATAAAAATTCCAGGTACTATAACTTGAACAATTACAAGAACCTGAATATCTTTTTTACTAAATTTTTCTGTAAAACGATTTAGAATCCACAAAATAACATTTGAAACAGTCAATATCAAACCAAACCCAGAAAGGAGCTTCATTGTCCAAAAGAAAATTAAGTAAGTAAAGTTCAACGCAACAAATCCAAAGATGAATTCAAGAATCATGAAAATAGTAGTTGCAACTAAACCAATTATATAAAATATATCAAATTTTTTGAGATTTAGATCCATAAATAAAATTAATCACTCTAAATCTTAATAATGTTAGTGTTATCAAACTTTAGATCATATTATTAAAAGAAATTTTAGCTTGAAAACTATAAAACAATTCTTTTTGCTTCAAATGATATTGATAATACAAAACTAATGAATCGAAAACCCTTATATTATTATGCCGACCGAGTAATTTTAGCAACTGAAGAAGAAGGAAATAACTTCGTTCATCACACTGCAATTGTTAAGGAGAATGATGAATTTGCTACACTAAAAGAAAATGATAAAGTAAAATTGGAGATCACTCAGAGTGATAAAGACCGTACTGCGAATAATGTAGTAGTAACTGAAGCCATTCCTGCGCAAATTCGTGATTTTCGATATTAAACTTCATTTTGTTACAAATCAATAAAATTTAATATTATTTAATATGCAAAAATACCAAAATAACGCTTAAGGAGGAAAGTAAAGGGGTAAGAGAAATTTAATAACTTTAAACGGATTTTATCATGAAATTTTCAAAAAAATCAGACTCTGAATTTACCTTTCAATACCATCTTTCATGATTCAAGCTAGTAAGCGAACTAAAAAAAATATAAACCGGAACACACTCCCATCTCACCCCTCAATATTGAAACAACACACATTTTATTGAAAATTGGCAAAATTTGGAAAATCAATTTGACCATTATTCGTAGTCTTTATCACCTTTTTCAATTATATTTCTTTCTATTTTTCCTATTCTACCAAAGATAGGATGGGAGGATTTTTAGATATTTTCATGTAGTAAAAAGAAATCTCCCAAACAAGTTATGAATGAGTATTAGAGTTACCAAGTTCTTATTCCGTCTAGATACTCTTGGTAGGAATTTCCGGTTTTGCTCTTGAATTTATGAATTCAACAGCACCAAAAGTTCTTCCAGGATTTAATAGTAATATTTGATCGTGTATGATAGATTTTTTTAATCAAAATTATCTTAAAGTTATTAATCAGCACTATGTTCATTTTGCTTAATCGTTTTATCAATTAAAGAGACTTTTGCTCCTGAGAAACCATTTATAAATTCTTCTGTTAGTTGATATGCTTCATCATCAGTATATTGTATTGGGGGATGTTTCATAAAGTATGAAGAAGGATTAGATAAAACACCACCGTGATTTCTATCCAGAGCCAACTTTATACATCTTATAGCATCAATGACTACTCCCGCAGAATTAGGAGAATCCTCTACCGAAAGGCGTAATTCGAGGTTTATTGGAATGTCGCCAAATATGTTTCCTTCCATTCTAATAAAACCTATTTTATTGTCTCTTTGCCAAGGAACCCAATCACTTGGACCGATATGTATATTTTCATTTTTCAATCTAATTTCTGTTTGTGATTGAACAGCTTCCGTTTTTGACCGTTTCTTCGAAACTAATCTATGATTATCAAGCATGTTTAAGAAATCTGTATTTCCACCTGTATTAAGTTGGTATGTACGCATAAGTCTTACACCTCGTTTTTTGAAAAGATTTGTCAATACTCGGTGGACTATTGTTGCTCCTAATTGAGACTTAATATCATCACCAATTATAGGTATATTATCATTTTTAAATCTTTGAGCCCAAATTGGATCGCTCGCAATAAACACAGGTATACAGTTTATAAAGCCTACTTTTGCTTTTAAAGCAC
>JAHQWP010000090.1 GCA_029856235.1 Promethearchaeia archaeon | reverse complement strand
CTCGTTTTACCATTTATTATCACTTTAGTTATTAGTTCGTATTCTTTTTAATTAAAAAGATAAGTAATTATGTGGTTGTTAGTTTTTTAATTTTATAGTTTTATATTTCTTAACATCAAACATTATATTAAAGAAGATTTTGAGTTGTTATTATGGAAGAAAAAGAAAAAATTGTACTTCAAAAAATTGATGATATGAAAGATGATATAGTTACATTTTTACAGCAAATTGTCCAAATTCCCTCCGAAGTACCCCCCGGAAAATATAGACCCATTTCGAAATTCGTAGCTGCAAAAATGGAGGAGTTAGGGATAACAAATAAAGTTAAGAGAAACAATGTGATCGGCGAAATAGGTAAGGAAGGCGGACGTACTTTAATCTTTAATGCACACATGGATACAGTCGAAGTTTTTGATGGGTGGACAAAAGATCCACATTCCGGTGAAATAATTGGAAATAAAGTTTATGGTAGAGGTGCAGCTGACGATAAATCCTGTGTAGCCGCTGAGATTTTCGCTGCGAAAGCACTTTTAGATGCAGGAGTTGAGTTAAACGGAAAATTAGTTATAACAGCCGTCGTCAACGAAGAAATAGCGGGATTCGGAGGAGCGGAATTTATCGCTAACGACAAGATTGTAAAGGGAGATGCTTGTTTAGTGGGAGATGGTCCCCGTAACTATCCAACGGCCTATGTAGGAGGAACTCTTCAAGTCAGTTTCACTATAAAGGGAGTTCGCCGACAAAATATGGCTTATCCCGATTTAAATCCTCCAAATCGAAATCAATATTCAGGAATAAATGCGATTCATAAGATGATCCCAATTATTGATTTTTTGAAGAATCTACAGGAAGAAATTGAAAAAATAGAAACACAATATCCAATAGCTCCTGGTATGCCATCCAAGGTAGGATCTGTTACAATTACAAAAATCGATGGAGGTGTATCACATACTTCTGTTCCGGATAATTGTAATCTACATTGCTTAATTAACGTAATTCCTGAAATGGATTTAGAGGCTATCAAAACAAAGATTTTAACTTTTGTTGAAGAATACAAAAAGGAAAATCCTGAAATAGACCTGAATGTTCAAGCACCTGTTTTTATAGAACCACTAATAGCAGACACTAACACTGAATTTGCTTCCAGCGTGAAAAAAGCCTTTAACACCCTTTACAACGAAGAACGCGATTTTAAAATGTTTATTGCTTCAACCGATGCTCATCACTTTAAGAGAAATGGGATTGATACCCTTTTAATTGGACCTATGATAGGAGATAATAATTACCACGCCCAAGACGAATTTATATATATTGAAGATTTAATTAATACTACTAAAATTTTCGCACTTACAGCCTTAGATTATCTGAAATAAATGATTTTCTACTTTTTTTTCTAACTTTTGCATGATACAAAAAACTGATTGAAAGCTTTCCGGACTAGCTTTGACAATATCTACCTCGCTTTGATGTACTTTTAACACCTTGAGAGCAGCTTGATCAGTTGCATATTTTTTAAATAATTCTTGTAATCTAATCTCTAGTGGCTGGTAATAATCTTCCCACCAAGCGATCTCTGGTAAAGAGAAATGTTCAATAAATTTATATCCGCATCTATCAACTATATGACGTTGTTCGAAAAAGTGTTTAATTTCATCGTGAACAACCATAAAACCTTCAGGTTTAAGAAGTCTATTCCATGACGTTAGACTCTTTTCAACTCCTAGCGTTGTCAACGTACCCTCAGCCCATATGATATCGAAACTATTATCTGGAAATTTGATATCCAAAAGTGAGCATTTTATCGCCTTAACTCTATGACTTAAACCTTCTTTTTCGATTTTTTTCTTTAGTTTGTCTAAACTTTTTTGATCGATGTCAATACCTATTATTTCGCCATCACTTAACTTTGCTAATTCCATGGTGGGAACACCTGAACCACAACCAATGTCCAATATACGCGGTCTGTCTAATTTTGGAAGTTTTTGAAAAGCTTGTATGGTATACTTACTAAAATTACTCCTAAAATGGTCTATATCAAGCTCATTTAAAATTTCTTCAGACATGAGTTATCAACCTAATGCAATTATAAGTAAACCACTCATTTAAATGTCAAGGGTGAAAGTCAGATCAAAATATAATAATTTTTTGCATGATTACTACATATAAAGTAAGTTATTTTTTAATATTTTAATAGTAAAATGGTATTAGTTTTTTGCTTTTCTTTTTGTAATCAGTGAATTCTTCTCCAAAAGCTTCGTAAAGCAGTCTTTCTTCTTCATCGATTCTCATTTTAAACACTATAAAATAGAAAATCGAAACGATTAAAAGCGTAATTATACTTCTAAAGACTAAACCGAACCCAATAACTCCTATTAATGCCCCAGAATACATTGGATTCCGAATATATTTGTATACCCCTTCGGTATTAAGTTTGTGGTCTTCCTCCGTTATTAAATCACCCGAACCGAACTTGCCAAGCTGTACTCGTCCTACAATAACAAAGATACCTGCTGAGAGATAAATGACAAATCCAATATAACTCACAACGAGATTATCCCAGAATGGTAGAATCGATGATATTAATAACTTATTCTCATAAAACGCAGCAATTAAAAAGAATGGTGATAACAAAAACATCAATAACATTAAGAAATCATATATTTTTGAAGGATTTCTCTCTTTCGTTAGCGGTCGTATCAATGCATCTGCAAGAGCAATTATATAATTCGTTAACAAATATAAAATATAAAGGGATACAGTAAAAATTTCTGGAACAAATAGAATGTAGAATATGGTTGGATATATAACCTGAAGTATTACAAAGAGTAAGGCTTTTTTACTAATATCTTTCAATTTTATTATCTCCTTCTATTACAATTATAGTCTATTGATCTTTAT
The DNA here is from genome assembly GCA_029856235.1 of Promethearchaeia archaeon. Taxonomy (GTDB): domain Archaea; phylum Asgardarchaeota; class Lokiarchaeia; order Sigyniarchaeales; family SOKP01; genus SOKP01. The sequence goes on along the minus strand of JAHQWP010000090.1, from coordinate 2,272 downwards.
TGAGATACTATAGAATAAAAAAGATGTTAAAAATAAAAATTACTATAAATTAGGCTTACTACTCTTCCTCGACAGATTCCCTTCCTAGCAAGCGCATAACGGAATCTGCAAGTTTATTTTGACTACGACTCATAATTCCTTTAATTTTCCCTTCTTTTCCAAGAACCCTGAGCATGATACCGTTCCAAACTGAAGATGGATTCCCTTTAACTTTCTTAAATCTATCTCTGTGAATATCTACGCTAATGTTGTCATAATTTTTTGAAGCATCTGTACATTTAAAACACAGAATACATTTATCTATGTCGACAACAATGTCTTTACCCTCACGAGACATAGCATCTACAGCACACTCTTCGGTAAACTTATCAATCACTTTAATATCCTTCTCAGTACAGGTAAATTTAATTGAGCCATCTACTACCTTTCGAACTTTTTGACCATTTTCTAAAGTGCGAACTTCTTCTTCGAATTCTGCAAGAGAACCATTTTCTACTAACAAAATCTTAGGTTCACCATTGATTAATAATTCAAGCGTATATCCTGGACAAATCCATGAACAGCTTCCACACCAAATACACTTATCCATATCTACGACAATTTTTTTATCAGATTCAACTCTCATCTCTTCGGGAGTCCCTATAGCGGTTTTTTTTAATGGTTCGTCGTAAATAGAGATGGTTACAGGACAGACTCTATGGCAAAAACCACACTCAACGCATTTGCTTTCATCGTATTTTAATATGCTCTCATGTGATAGCATTTTGTAGACATAATGAGTAATATTATCATCAATTTCGATCGCTTTTTTAGCTGGTAACGACATAATCCTTCACTTTTTTTTTCCTTCTCTAATTACAAATATTTTTTTGTATTATTAAGAATTTATATCAAAACATTTTGACCAAATTAGAATTATGTTTTTTCCAATTCCATTTGGCTAATCGCTTTACCAGATCTAAATGGAATGTCATCTATACTTTCACCAGCGCTATAACCAAACTTTTCCTTAAAGGAATCGTTTAACGATTGAAAATATAGCGATAGTGGAAGATGTTGTGGACAATTATTATCGCAATTTCCACACTCAACGCAGCGATCAGCAACATGAGCAATTCTCGTTAGTTGATACGATTCCTTATTAATGATCTTTTCCTTCCGCTTCTTCATTAGAATACAATCAACACAGTAACACACAGGGCACCCACGTATGCACATATTACACATAGTACATTTCTGGAACCGTTCCAGTTTTTCTTCTTGAGTAAGCTTGTCCCATTCTTCTAAATCTTTCGTTCTCTTTGCTAAAGCGGTATCTTTTATTTGCTTAAGTACTTCGGCCTGTTTTGTTTTCAAATCCTCAGGTAATGGTTTTTTGTTGATCTTAGATTTTTCTACGAGATCTGCCCCTTTATCTGAATATACCTTAAGGACAATTTCGTTTGAGTCAATAGGTAACACAAGATCACTAACGCTTATATCAGCTACAACGGGAATTTTCCTATAACATCGCGAACAATTCTCTGCTATGTCTAATCCGACTTCTTTAATGCTGCCATCTTCTAATTTAAGAATTAATCCGTTATCGCCGACTTTTTCTTTCACAACTTTAGTTAAATCAAGCCCTTCTACTTTCTTCAATTCGCGAGCAGCGTTTATTACCATCCCTCTATCCTCAAAGCCAACAACAAAAAGATTATCCATGTTAATTTGTCTAATCTTTGCTAACTCAATTATTCCCCTCGTATCACAAGGACGAGCGATAACTCCTATTTTTTCGTTTTTAGCCCCATTAACTGATTTGTGTAAGAATTTCGCAGCAGTATCTGTTCTTGCATACCCATATGCAATTAGATTAGTCAGTGGAAATGTAGCAAAATCTTCTGGCTTTTCAACGAGCACTGGAGAAACAGTAAACCTATCTATAGCTCCAGATTTCTTGTCTACTTTTAATTGCGCTCCAATAATTTTATCCACGAATTTCTCTTGCAAGAGTGTAGCTAATAGCTTAGGAAAATCTTCAATCTTAATTAAATATTCATCTAACGCATCCATGTTATTCAAACTCAAATTATTAAATACTTTTTTTTCAATTTTTGTTTTAAATTTCTTTTTGTTCCTTAAACATTACTATAACTTTTTATTAATTTTTTTTATGTGTTGTATGGTGCTCCCATTTCTTCAACTGAGTTCTCGTTTTTTTAACTCAGCATCATCAGTTAACACATATTAATTTTTTGAGGAGTTTTTTCTTTTTTTCCGTAATGGGCTT
>JAHQWP010000089.1 GCA_029856235.1 Promethearchaeia archaeon | reverse complement strand
AAAAAGCATTTTAACCGAGACCAACCATACTTAAGGCGTCTTTAGCTTCTAAAACAGGATGAACAGTATATTTATAGCCCACTATGTCCATATATCCAGAGAATCTTTTAGTGATTGCTTTTAAAGCGTCGAAGTATTTACTATCATCTTCAAGCTTATAAATTGTGAAAAAAGCATAATCACCCTGCGAAGTGTTAAAGACGTGTTCAGTTTTTATGTAATCAGGTAATTTTTCAAGTTCTAAAAACTTTTTTCCAACTTCCTTACTAACGTGAGGTGGGAAACTTCCCGTGATAACGATATAAGCCATATGTCTTACCTCCTTTTATTATTTAACAGATAAAATTATGATTTAGATAATTTTAGTTAGATTTCGTTAAGTGGTTTAAGACAGTTTTGTATAAAACCTTTTTGATATAAATATAGGATTTATAGTTTACTTAGCACTACGGAGGAGATACCATTGTTCAACATCAGTATCGGGTATGATCCCTTCTTTCATTACCTCAAATCCAAACCGCTTATAAAATTTCACATTTATTTCGGTAGAAGTCTCAAGAAAGACGGGTAGGGGTTTAGAGTTATCGATTTTTTCAAGCATAAATTCCATCAACAAACTTCCATATCCTTTCCCTTGATGGTTGGGTTCTACACCAAGTGTTTGTAAGTACCAGTGATCACCAGGGGCAAACTCCCGATGTACATTTGTACTATGTTTTTCAATGGGCATAATTCGCTTCTGAGCTTGCCTACCTAATTTATATATTTTTGATTTGAGCATACATCCTATGTTGATTATCATTTTAAATTCTTTGTTTATATAAGGAAGCCATACAGCTATGCCTTCTAAATTGGGAGAATTCGCATATGTTTCGCCGTATTTCACACCCAAACAACATGTCATTTGAAACACGTGTTTCATTACGGCGTGCCTTTTTATTTTATCAGGAATATCATAGACTGATACGGGATCGTCTTGTAAAGCGCGCCCTAAAATTTCGCCAGCAGCTATAATTTGAGTTTTATCTAACTTTATTACATCTTTTTTTGATAACATATGATCAAATGAGAATATTAAAATAAAAAAGCATTATAGACCAATAATTATTCATATTTTTAGTTTAATTAAAGATATTTCTAGTTAAGATGTTCAATTACCTATTAATAAATTATATAAAAAAGTTTTATATTTGGAATTATGCTTAAAAATCACAGAAACATTATAAAAATGTGAACTCTATGAATGAAAAAACAGAATCTAAAATAAGTTTCTCTTATTTAAGGCGATTCAACTTAATTATGGGATTTTTACATTTAATCCAAGCCAGTATAATGATAATCATGTCTTATACTATACCTCAAATAAGGGATTTTGAGTTACCGATTACAACGTCTTATCTTTATTATGACGTTGGACTACAAAGACTGCTGCCTAATTACACTCAATTAACGACGGTCCCTATTGGTCCTCTGGTTGCTATGTTTTTACTACTCTCAGCTATAGCTCATTTATTAATCGTATTACCTAAAGTCAATGATTTCTATAATAAAAAATTGGGTCAGGGGATTAACTATTTTCGATGGTTTGAATACGGTTTAAGTTCATCCTTGATGATAGTATTAATTGCGTGGTTTTTCGGAGTCTACGATCTTTCCACTTTAATTTTAATTTTTGCTATCAACGCGACGATGAATCTTTTAGGTTTGATGATGGAACTTCATAACCAAACGACTGAGAAAACGAAATGGACAGCATTTTATATAGGAACGTTTGCAGGCCTTATTCCATGGATAGTAATTCTATTATATCTATTTGGCAACGGGAATATTGCCGAAATTCCATGGTTTGTGTGGGCTATCTTCGGATCATACGTAGTATTCTTTAACACATTCCCGATTAATATGATCCTACAATATAAAAAAGTTGGGAAATGGAAGGATTATTTACATGGAGAACGAGGATACATACTACTCAGTTTGTGGTCTAAAACTCTTTTAGCGTGGTTAGTATTCGCAGGAGTATTACAACCAGCGTAATTTAAAGCTTTAATTTTTTTTTTTTTTTTTTATAAAAAGACTTAGTATTTTAAGAGTGTTAATTTTGAAGTTAATTGGCTTAATTGGAGGTATGAGTTGGGAGAATACAATAGATTATTATCGTATTATTAATGAAATGGTAAAAAAGGAGTTAGGCGAGTGGTATTCGGCAGAAATTTTATTATATTCGGTCAATTTTGAAGAAGTTCTTCAATTGCAAAACCAAAATAATTGGAATGAACTAGTGAAATTAATGATCATAATATGTAAGAAACTTGAATTAGCTGGAAGTAAAGCAATCGTCATCTGTTCTAACACAATGCACAAGATTGCTACTGAAATTGAAACCGAAATTTCAATCCCCCTAATTAATGTCGTAGATGAGACCGCTAAGGCTATAAAGTCTATGGATATTAAAACCGTGGGTTTATTAGGCACAAAATTTACAATGGAAGGAAACTTTTATACTGAAAAACTAAACGAAAAGTACGAAATTAATACATTAATCCCAGGTAAAAGCGAAAGAGAATACATCCATCAGGCAATTTACCAAGAGTTTGCGAAAGGAAAATTCCTTGAATCAACAAAGGAAAAATTTTTAAGGATAATTGAAAAGTTAATAAAAAAGGGGGTAGAAGGGATAATTCTTGGATGTACAGAACTTCCTATGTTAATTAATTCTCAAGATGTAAGCGTTCCTCTTTACGATACTTTAAAAATTCATTTAAGAGCAGCTGTAGATTTCTCATTAACTTAAGATATTCTCAAGTATTTAAGAAAAAAATTAAGCATTTATCTTTTCTATTATTTTTAAGAGCTCTTCCCCTTTTTGAATGTCGTATTCTCCTTCGCTCCTCCAAAGAATTTCGCCATTTCTCCGTATTAAAAACAAATAGATAGTATCTTCAGAATTTATGTTTAATAGTTCTTCAAATAAGGGTTTATTTGTGTAGAGCGTAATTGTTCGCTCTCTTACACTTCTATCAGGAATCCCGGCTCTCATTCCTCCATCAATCATAAATCTCATGATTTTGTATCCCGAGTTTAAAGTCGGAACTTCATAATATCGAAAATTACGATTTGATCGTTCAATATTGTTTAAAAATGCACTCCATTCATCTACAAGGCTCTGATGCCACCGCTGAAAAGGTACGATTACTATATTGAGTTCACCTTCGAGATCGTATGGAATATTGTATTTCTTTTTCTCTAAATTTTCACCTGATATATCTGGAAATTTCATGTTTTCATCTCATATTTTTTTCTTATTTATAAGTAATATTTTAATAAGTTATTAAAAAGCTCTTATAATGATACATTCAGTTAGAGAAGGTTTATTTAATCATAGATAAAAAGAATCTCATAAAAATCTATAAAATATAATAACCTTTGAATTGTTGGATTCGAGTGGTTCATTTGTATATTATCTTCTATATTCGTCTCCACAATCCCCAATAATTTGAAGCAAGTCATTAGATTTAGATAAAACTTGATATATATGTTCAATATCACCTTGATCTAAAGCAAAGGTAAAAATTTTAGAGTTTTGCTCAATGTGTTCAGAAACTCCTAGCCTAACTCCTATTATAGCACCTCCAACAATCGGATTTTCTAGAACGTAACGGACAGCAACATTCGCTATTGAGACATTATACTTTAAGGCAATTTTTTTCAAGGTTTGAAGCAATTCCTGAAAGAGTTTCCAGTTTCCCCATCGATCGATCATATTTTTATATTTGTAAAGTGATGCGGTATATAACTGTTCTCCAAAAGGTTCTGGTTGATTTAAATATCTTTCAGACAATAAACCTCCGCATAGAGTACCATATGCTAGGAGTTTAATATTATATTTTTTGCATATTGGAGCCATCAGTAGCTCTGGCCTTCGGTCTATTAACGAATATTGAACTTGATTTGAAACGATATTAATTCCCATTTCTAAGAATTCTTCAGTATGTTCCGTGTCGAAATTAGTTAATCCTAAGCTTGATAATACTCCGTCTTTCTGCAAATCATCTAAAAATGAAATTGCTTTAAGATAGTTCTTATCTTGATAATCCCACCAGTGAAATTGGAGCATATCTAAAGCTTCCATTCCCATTCTTTTTCGAGAAATATCAATAGCCTTATTAACTAGTTCTCTTGTGATTTTTTGAGGTCTGGGCACCCATTTAGTAAAAAAATTTATATCCTCGAGGGAGGCTTCTTTTTGTTCTTTAATTCTCTGTTCTCTGAAAATTTTAACAAAATCTTCAGCGGGTCCGTAATGATCTGCTAAGTCCCAAGTTGTAAATCCATTTTCTACGTGTAAATTCATACTTTTTATCGCTTCATTTTTATCAATATAACCATGAGCTCCAGAAACCTGCCACATCCCGTTTAAAATCCGGCAGATTTCAAGATTTGCAGTCAGATCTATTTTAGATTCAAGTGGTAAATTCATAAGAATAACCTTTAATGTTGATAATCCTATTTATAATTAGTAAAAAGATTTAGGCAAACTTAAAGCAATTCTATAAAAATTATAAGATTATAGGGTTTAAAAATAATTTATTGTGTAGCTAAATATCAAACCAACTGAACCTAAATATGTGCATCTTATTTTTAAAAAAATAATAAGAAAAAGGAAAAACTATGATATAATTCCAGTCTCTATAACTTCTTTTGGCACAATCTCGGTTTTAATCTCTTTTTCTCTATTGTCATATCCGAATTTTAACACTCGAAACCCTATAAGAAAAGGTATAACACTTAATAAACTCAAAACTAGTGCATACGGAATATTACCGGATAAACTTAGTAATATCCCCCCTACAATCGGTCCTATAATTTGAGTTAGATTATCTATTCCTGTAGTAATACCCATTATTTTACCTTGGTTTTTATTATCTACAGAACGACTTATAAATCCAGTGATGATTCCCTGAGATAATGACCCAGCAAAACTAAGAAAAAACAATAGAATTACTAATTCCCAGACTTGAGTCACAATTCCAAAGAATAAATATGCAATTATATAAGTTCCTAATCCTAAGAGAGCAGTAATTGGGTCTCCAATTAATTTTCTAACTCGATTGAATATCAATACCCTAAATATGATTTGATATATGCCCAAAAGCGCCAAAAGAATTCCTACTACAAATGGGCTTAATCCAAGTCGAATGCCCGCGAATATGCTAAAGGTTGTTTGAAGGATTCCTCCCGTGATTGCAATAAAACTATATTGAATGATAAGCATTAAGGTTTTATTATTTTTCCAAATCGAAATCGATTTCTTATTCAAATCAGGAGTTTCTATAACAACATCCTGCCATTTTGAATGAACCTTTTTAGGCAAGCTCTCTTCTAAATAGACTGTAGTGTAAACCAAGGAAAAACCTGTGAGAATAGCTGCAAGAATACCCGGCCAAATTAGCCCAAAAGGAGATAAAATTCCACCTATTGCGGGACCTATTAAGAATGCCAAACCAAAAGCGATTCCAATATTGGTCATCTGTTTTGGTCGCTCCTTCGGAGGTACGACATCACCTATTATTGCTTTTGCTATTGGAAATTGACCACTAAAAACTCCATCTACAATTCTAGCGATAAATAAAAGTAAGATGTTATTGGAAATTATCAAAATAATAAAACCTACTAAGGTTCCTGCTAAAGAAATCAACATTACAGGTTTCCGACCGTAATTATCGCTCAATTTCCCAAGGATAGGTCCAAAGAAAAATCCAAAAATTGCATTCGAACTTAAAAGAAATCCAATTATTACTGGTGAACTATTGAATTCTGCAATAAAAAAAGGCAAAAATGGTAATATTATACTAAAACCAAGAATGTCTACAAAAACAGCAATCCAAAGAGGAGTTAGTTTCTGATATTCAGACTTTATCTTAATCATAGTTAAATAGGTGAAATTACCATAATAAGGCTTCAGATAATAAATAATCTAATAATTTTATATAAGATCAATTAAAAATAGGAAAAAATCCAAATTCATTTCTTTTTAATAAATAGTTCTAAATTCTATCAGAATCTATATCTAAGTCCAATTAAAAATTGTTTAAATTAAATCCATTTTTCTAGCATTTTTTAATAATTCATAAGAAAATGGTTTAAACTTCTTGTGATAATACTCTATTATAATAATGTCAGATTTTAATCCTAATAAACTACATCTCGTTTTTAAAGACTCTATTGACAAATACACGCTAAATTTACCTCGCAAATATACATTAACTCATTCTGATTCAACTGGAGATCTTTTTCTTACGATAGGTTCAGAGTACGATTTTGAACAAATTTCAAGTCTTTACACACGCTTCATGAGGGACGAGGTGTTAGCTGAATGGCAAAAGAGTAACGATCATTACGAATTACACGTCTACATGCATGTTAGTGGAGGTTTTTGTTTTGGTTGGGCGGGATTACGAGACAGAATCTTTTGCTATCACTTACCACTCGTACTTCAGGCATTTACATATGGTGATAAGAAACTTATTGAGGAGATACCCGAAATCGAAGATTCTCAGATTATCGTGCATTTTCAATCTAAGAACAAGAAATATGATAGAACCGAGACTTTTGGACAAATTAAAGAAATTCATTGTTAAGAATTATAAATTTTTAACTTTAAGGGATTAAATTTTATAATGGCTAGGGCTCAACTCAGTAATAAAATATTACCAGAGCCTACTTAAGATTTATCTATTTTATTAGTAATATGGATGCAATTACTAAGTTAGTAGAGCAAGGTTATAATAGAATCGCTGAAGATTATTATAGCCATCGGAATTTAAGCAAATTCAATAATGAGTTAGAGGAATTTGCGTCTTTACTCCCCAAAAATGCTCATACATTAGATGTAGGATGCGGTGCGGGCATTCCTACTGCGAAATTCCTAACAGAAAGAGGAATTAAGGTAACTGGCATTGATTTATCTGATAAAATGTTAAATTTAGCTCGAGATAATGTACCAAGTGCCAAATTCGTTAAAATGGACATGCTCAAATTAGAATTTAACGAAAACACTTTTGATGGGATAATAAGCGTATTTGCGCTCTTCCACGTTCCTAAGGAAAACCATTTCGATGTATTTAAGAAATTTTTTGAAATATTGAAACCGGGTGGTATTCTAATGATAAATTCAGGTGTCTCAGAATCAGAAGGAACTAGTAGATTTTTCGGTGTTCCAATGTTTTGGAGTAATTTCAGCCCAAAAACTACTCTAGATCTCGTGAAAAAAGCAGGATTCTCAATAATCTCAGAAGCTGTTTTAGAACGAGGGGGAGAATATCAATATTGGATTTTTGGGAAAAAAAATTAATATAATTCTCTAAAATTTTCTCTTAAAAGTATTCTAAGAGTTATACGGAGTCATTTCTCGTAGAAGAAAAAATTATTTTAATCATAGGTTCTACGGATGGGATTGGATATCAATTATTAAATGTTTCATTAAATATAACCTATCAATTCTCTTTATTTTAGAAATATAATTATAAATAACGAATGATTATTCAAATTAGAAATCTAAAAGATGCAATAATAATGCTTCCTATCATAATTCTAACGGTATGGTTTTTTGTATGGTTAGTTATTCAGATTATGATAATTAAGAAGGAAAATAATAACTTTTTTAAAAAAATACTTACTAATAGAATTTTCAATGTTGTTATTGTAATTGCTTGGATTATCGTTGTTATAATATTAATCCCATTCTCCCCTCAAAGATTAATTACTGGAGAATTCACCCAAATATTAGATCTTATTGGTCAGATTCTAGTTATATTAGGAATTATCAATTTTGTTTGGTTATTTATTCAAAAAAGGGGTATTGGAGCAGAAGAAATGGACAGACTGCTTACTAAGGGCGCTTATGGTATTTCAAGACATCCAATTTATTTAAGTCATATGTTAATTTATTTTGGCCTTGTTTTTGAAAGAGGAGCATTTGAAGCATTAACTATATCTCCGATAGTGGTTATTATATATATTCTAACAGCAAGAATTGAAGAAAAATATTCGATTGGAAAGGTTTTCAAAGGAGAATATGAAATTTATAGAAAAAAGGTTCCAATGTTTATGAAATGGTGGCTTTTTCTAATTATATGTGGTATATTTATTATATTTCTACTAGTTTCTTTTAATTTTGGTTTTTTGCAAATCTAATTTATTGGGAGTATATTGGTATTTATTGGATACTTTTTGGGAAAATTCAGTGCAAGACCTACCAATTTATGACTTTTCGGTAGAAATTTATAGCTTTATTTTTATTTCTTGATTATAAGAAATATAATTATAAAACAAATCAGAAGTATTGAACGTGGAAAATCAAAAGGGAACTGGTTCAACGGGAGAGGATTCAGAAAAATTAGAACCTATAGAGTTCAAAAAAAATGATTTTACTATTTTTATGGAAGAAATGAGCGATGGCTTCCAAAGATTTCACGTTAAATCCGGGGAGGTTTTCAAAAAGTTTATAACATCTATGAGAAACGCGTTGAAATATTTTAGGTTTAAATTTTTTAATATTTTTAGGGATAAAAGCATAGAAGAAGAACAATACGAAATATCTAGAGAATTATACCGCCAAAATAAGAAATTAAAAAGACAACTTCAAGAAATTGAAAAGTCGGTAGATAAAACGCAGAACCTTGCAAGTCGAATTAAAGAAGACACCGAAACAATAATGTTAGACATTAAGATTGTGGTTTTTATGGTAGAATCTCAAATGGAAAAAATTGAGAACCTGGAAGATTACATGATGGGAAGTTTAGGGAGCGATTGGAATCAAATTAAGAACAATTGGAGCATGTATAAAGAGGGAGAGATTACGAGGAGTGATTTTGTGAAAGTGGCGTTAAGGAAGTTAGGAAAGAATTTTCTTGGTATTTTTGTTAATGTAGTATCCTAATCGTAAGACTATACAAATATCTCAATTGATTTAATGATGATTATTGTGAATTCTGATTGTATAGAATAAAATAATTGATGTTCCCAAATACAATAGAAAATCTAACCGGTCTAGACTGAAAAGTCAATTTTTAAAAGGAAAGAATCATAATTTTGATGTAATCTTAATCCATATTTTAGCTTAATATTAGTGAGACATGTAAAAATGACTGTTAAAGTAGTAAAAGATTATTATCTTAAAAGAACACCAAAATTGATGAAGGAATTTTCTAAACACATAAAAGTTGCGAGAAATCTTCTAATGAGTAAGTTTTCTGATGATAAAATCAATGCGTTATTTACTGAAATGAAAGCCGAATATGAGAAGTTAATCCCAGAAATACCTTATATCGGAGGAAATAAAAATTCATTTACTAGTCTCCTTGTTGGTGGTATATCCAGTCTCGCTATTTTTTATGTTTTAGAAAGAGAGGGATTTAAACTTCGAGAAATTGGGGAATTCTATATTAAATTCCGAGATATAAATAACACAATCAGAAAAAGAAATCTGGAGAAAATTGGGAAAGATCCAGCTCAATATCCCTTTGAATCAGTCTATATTGATTATGCTAAAAAACTTTGCGAAACATCAAAATTAAGAAATTATCCAGATGACTGGGTTGCGGATTATGTCGAGGGTGACGGCAGAACTTTTGAGTGGGGATTTAATTTTCACGAATGTGGACTTCAAAAAGTATTGAAGAGATTGGATGCTGAAAGATTTGTTCCGTTTTTTTGTTTAGCTGACTTTTCTGAAGCAAATATTTTAGGATTTGGATTCACTCGAATTCAAACTCTGGGATTTGGTGCTCCTATGTGTGACCATAGATATGTAAAAAACTACAAAACTCCCAGCGGATGGCCACCAGACGACTTCCCGGAATTTAACAAAAACCTGATTCCATAAATATCATAATTGAGTTATCCATGAACGAACAGAAAGACCAGAAAGTCTTAGACAATTTAAAAGTCCTTTTTGAGCAAGTTTTTAAAATAGAAAGAAGCGAGTCGTATCGAGATATCTTCCGAGAAGTATATGGAGATGATTATCCCGAAGACGCTAACCCAGATAGCTTCGTTACGCTTACTGATCTGTACACAATTGCTAAAAGTCTTAATGTAGAGCCGGGGAAAACAATACTTGATTTGGGGTGTGGTAGAGGGGGACCAGGATTGTGGATCGCTCGTGAAACTAGAACAAATTATGTAGGTATCGATCTCTCTGAGAACGCGATAAACCAAGCCATTCACCGTTCAGTAGATTTCAAAATTGAAGGTACATCCAAATTTCAAGTAGGAGACATGTACTCATTAAACTTCCCTGAAAACAGTTTTGATGGCGCGCTAAGCGTTGATGTTATCTCTTTTATCCCTAATCCCCTCGCAGTATTCAAAGAAGCAGCAAGAATTTTACGATCAAAAGCGTATTTCGTATTTACCACTTGGGAAATTAAAAAATCGCGCGTGTTAAACAGTTACCGTTCCTATCTTCGAGATACAGGTTTTAGTATAATAAGTTATGGTGAAACTCCAGATTGGAAAAAACGCCAGAGCAAAGTTTATCAAAAAACTTTAGAATTAAAGAAAGAGCTAATCAAAGATATGGGAAGAGACGGAGCTTTTTCATATATCATGGAAGCAAAGAAACTTCTTCCTACAATCAACGATTCAAAACGGATCCTTGCCGTTGCGATGAAAATGTAATTTTAGATAACAAATTATTCATTAGTGTCTGAAATATTGCTTCCACAAAAAGAACAGATCACACTATCGTTTTGTATTTTCTTTAAGCAATAAGGACAATTTGTCATTTCGGAACCGTCTTTACCTTCAGCTATCTTAAGACCTTCTTCAGAGAGGTACTTTTTATAATCCGTTAGCGAGCTTTGAATTTTTCTCCCTTTTTCTTCATAATTTTCGATTCTAATTTTAAAAATATCAACCAAAAAGGCCAGATTATTCATAATCCAAATGTAATTGTCATTTATTTTTTTCCTATAGGTTCCCTTCTTGTAGACCGGTATCGGATTTCTACCATATTTTAATCCTTCTTTTTTTAAAAATTCTAATAATCCCCTCACATTAACTTTACTATCATTTAATGGAGCGCTTTTTAATAATGAGGAACGATAATTAATTCCATAAATCAGTAATTCATTTTCATAATCCATAAAATTTATTCTTTCATTTAAATCAATAGTCTTACAAATCTCAAATCCTACACTCTCGTTCATAAGCTGAGTTTGGAGACTTTCGAAAAATTTAAAGATTTTTTCGTAATTCTCTTTTTCGTTCATAACGCCTTATTTTATCTCTCTCAATTTAAGGATTTAAGTACTTATTTGTTTTTTAATCTAATAAGGATTCTTGTTCTAGTGATATCCAATTCATATTTTTTTTCCTCTTTTCCTTCTTATTTTGAAAGTTCAAGTTAAAAACTTTTGGGCTGAGTATAAAGAAGGCGAAATGACGAGAGGTGAGTTCGCTAAAGCTGCTTTGAAGAAGCAAGGTAGAAACTTCCTAGGAATTTTTGTAAACACCGTATCCTAGTGTCTAATATTTTGAGTGCAATAACAATTCTTAAAAAAAAATATTCTAGAAAAATTTTAAACCCATGAAATTCCCCCTTAATCTTAACGAGCAATTCCAAGGAAAACCGAAATCTATTTATGGCTTCAATTATGTACAATAGTGATGAAGACAGAAACGAAAAAAGACGACCAAGAGTCGTGCCAATCCACTTTAAATCCCAGCGAGTGGAAGGGAAGAACAATAGAAATTGATGACGCTGGGACTGGCGATCTCGTTGGCGACGCTATTATTGGCTTACGAGACGCGAGCACGGGAAAGATTATTTTTCAATCGGTACCTGTCGAGCTCTATAATGAAGAAAATAAGAGTGATGACGCACCGAGGAAACATATATTAAAAGTAATACTTAAAGCTCTTAAATTGCTTAACCACAACAAGAATGATAGAATACTCCTATGCCGTGGTAATTGTTTTGATCTTGTTAGACAATATTTTGAAGAGAACGATATTTTTTACGAGCCAGCTATAGTTGAAGGAGAGCTCCAAGACGCTGTAGAGGGTAGATTTATTCAACACCTCAGAAGATTAGGTGTAAAGTCAAAAAATCTTACGATGGACTCAGGAATCAAGAGATACTTTATCTTGTTTAATTGGGTTTGTCAAGACTTCCCAAATCGGGAACGCTATGTTAAAACGGGCTTTCCAGCGTGGAAAAAGAAGTGGCGTAATATTGCTATTGAGAGGTATCATAATTCTAAAAGAGGTAAGTCTCATATAAGAGAAACTATAGAGCAAAGAGCAAACGAGATTTACCAGAATATGTTTGAGAGTCCCATTTCAATAAGAAGAGCTACCTCAGAGGGTAGTTGATTTAATTCTCGAATTTTTATTAAAGCTTTTTATATCTGATTTTATTAGTTTACATATTAGAAATGGGTGAAATTAATGCCTAGTTTTTCGTATAACAACATTGAAATAAACTATATCAAAGAAGGAAGCGGAGAACCAATAGTCTTTGTAAGTGGTACCTTCACGAAATTACAAATGTGGAATTATCAGATTGATTTTTTCAAAGACAAAATGATGGTAGTTGCGTTAGACAATCGTGGAGCCGGGAAGTCTTCTCGTCCAGACTATCCATATACGATGGATATCTTTCTTGAAGATCTGAAACATTTACTTGATTATCTTAATATAACGGAAGGTATCCACTTATGTGGATCAAGTATGGGCGCAAGATTTCTCAGAAATTTACCCTGAAATATCCTAAGATGGTCAAAACTCTGATTTTGTGTGCTTCAACTATTTATTACCCCCCAAAAACGAGCGATCAAAATCTTATCGTATTTAATATATTGAAGGACTTAGATTTAGAGCAAAGGGTAATGTTTTATTTTCCCCTTATTTATTCCAGAGGGTTTAAGAAAAGATTAGAGAGCGATAAAGAATTTTTTAATGAAATTAGCAAAGACATGAACTTTTTTTCTCAGTTAGTAGAGCCTCCTCTCTATAAGGATTATATTAACCAAAATGAAGCTTTAAAAAATTTTGATATGAGAGATTCAATAAAAGATATCATTCAACCTACGCTAATCCTTTCTGGATCAAAGGATAAAATGTCAATACCGGGGGAGATACAATCTATGCACGAAGAGATTCCGAATTCTAAATTGGAGATTATTCCCGGAGTAGGTCACGCCTTTAACATTGAAGCCCCTAAAGAAACCAATAGAATAATATGGAATTTTATCCAAGAACACCTAAGCTGAAAATCGTTGTAATTTCAAAAAGAATCGGAAATACTAAAAGCGCAATAGAAACTTGACAAAAATGTAAGTTTTATATATCTTGAACACATCCTTAATCTTGTAGAAATTATTTAAATTGTAGCTTAGAGTTAAACTAAGAAAGAATAGGGATGATTATCGAATCTCAAATAAAAGAAAAAAACGTGAAAAATCTGCTCTAAACCATATTGACTCTAAAGATTTTAAGCCAAAATTAAGATATTGCACACGAAAAGAGAAAACTCTTAGATATATCGTAGAAATTATCACAGGGATTTTTATAGTTGTAATTGTTGTCTTTATAATACAGAATATTATGAACCAACAATTTATGAACATTATCATTTATGCTGTTATTTTTGTAATAATAATTCTCCCAAATGAAATTCTCGAAAAAGTAATTAAAAAAAGGGTTCAAAAGAGAAGGATCCTAGGTATAATTGAGGAGAAAGTAGAAAAAAAAAGAGGTGAGCAGCAACCCTTTTATCATCCTACTAGAGCGATCGGGAAGGAAGAAGGTATATTAGTATTTGTAAGTTATGCAACAAAAGACGCGGATATATTTAAAGTTAGAAAGCTTGCTGAAATTTTAACTAAATATGAAAGAATTAACGATGTTCTTTATTGGCAAGAAGATATGAAAGATAATATTATCAAATATATGAACGATAATCTTGACAAATGTGACACAATGCTTTTATTTTGCTCTCCAAATGCATTAGCATCTGGGCCTGTCGAAAAGGAGTGGACAGCAGCTGATATGATGGGCAAACCAATAATTCCTATTTTTAATAATCCAGATCATATACCTCCCCTTTTAAAAACGAGGTTAGGAGTACAATTTGATCCTTTTGATTTTCAGAAAAATATTGACGAGATATATAGCTTAATATTGAAAAAAATGGAATAAATAAGGATAATTCTAGTCCTAATAATTAATATTATCTATAAATACAGTTATCTTTCTGCTTATTAGATTTATTTAAATATAATCCATACGTAAAGATAGAATTAAAGCACTTTTTACAATTGTGTTTAACTCTAACTAAAATTATTCTAGCATTAAGAACTTAAAATTAAGGGAGGTAATTAATAATGGGTAAAGGTAGTGTTGTTTTAGGGATATTAGCATTGATATTAGGCGCAAGTGGCTTGGGATTAGGAGGGTTTGCGTTGTATTCGGTATCAACAATAGAAACGATCGAAACGCAAGAAACTAGTTGGTATAAATTTATCGATACACCATTTATTTGTGATCCTTCTGATTCCTATTTGACATTTTCAACTTTATTAATTGAATTTGAACTAGGATCGAATGAATCCGTGTATTTTAGTTTTACAAGTCGAGCACACACTGAAGTTGTTTCGTTAGATTGGTCACGAATTTTTGTATATTTTAGAGTAGATGGAATTAGACAAACTGAACCGATTGGTGAGGTGGGGATGTACAACGGGAATTTTATGATAAATTATATGTTACATTTGCAGACTGTTAGGACCGATTTATCAGCAGGTACTCATAATGTTACTGTAGCGATATATGGGGATTCTACGGTTAACTATATTTTTGACAGTACTTTATTCGTCCAAAAAGTATCTACATAAAGAAAAAATATAGAACCTCTTTTTATTAATTAAGTTTAATTTTTTTTTTTAACACAATGAGCTAATGAAAAATGAATAAATCGGATTTAGAGAAATTTTTTTTAAGATTGGAAGAATTATTGGAAACTAACGGATGTAATGCGCGCGATTTAACCAATGCGGAAATAATCCTAAATGAAATGAACATACCCAGAAAAGAGCAGAAAGAATTTCTAGAGGATTGCAGAAGTTCTGGTGGATTTTGCGATTGCGAAATTTTTTTAAACTCTGAAGAATACTTGAGAGAGAAATACGATAAATAATAATTATTCTCTAGATGGGAAAAAATTGTTCTACATTTAGATAAAGGAAATCCGTCCCTCTCGTTATTATATTTGTCCTTAATTTCATGCGAAAAAGGGGCAGAAGTGTGAGCTTTATATGCTTACTTGTCTATTTAATATATAGAAGAGAACGAATTCGATAAATCAATTGTTTTTTTGGATTTAAGCACACAAAAGTAGCGGAAAATAAGAGTCGTTAATTAATTGACAGGGTTTCAAGTGAAAAAAATGAGTAGTTACGATTATACTTGGAAGATCATGATGTTAGGTGATGAAGACACCGAAAAAACATCTTTAACAATTCGCTACATCTCCGGCTTTTTCCTTGATGACCTTAAATTGACGATCGGCGTGGATTTTTATTCCAAGACGACCAACTATCATGATAAGAAGGTTAAATTACAGATATGGGACTTTGGAGGCGAAGAACGTTTTAGATTTCTCTTACATCAATATTGTAAAGGAGCTAACGCCGCGTTTTTTCTCTATAATATTACCAACCCGCACGCGCTCGATAATTTATCGGATTGGACTCAGCTCATTCGCGGGCATGCAGGAGACATACCTATAATGTTGGTAGGGACAAATGTTGATCTAAAAGATTTAAGAGCAGTCACGAGAGAAGAAGGTGTTCAAGCGGCAATTGCTCTTAACCTAGCTGGATTCATCGAAGTATCATCAAAAACCGGGTTAAATGTTGAAAAACTTTTTGATGTGATAACGGAAATGCTTTTCGACAGGTATCGCCCAGATGAGGGAGAATATTATGAAAGTCCTTCAGCATTAAAAGTTAATAAACCAATCTTCCATAAACCAGAGATTGCTGATTCTATTAAAGAAGGAGGAAAGAAGAAAATTCAAAAGATAATATCCTTCTTAAAGAAGTCATCTAATTGGTTAACTAACAAAATCAGTAGAATACTTGAAGATTGGAGATATAAAAAGAAAAATAGAAGTAAGAGTCAAAAATCATAATCAAGAGAAAAAGTTCGAGCTATCCAAGATTGAATATCACCAGAAGGTTCTAATTTTCCATCAGAAATATTCTGTTTCCTATATTTTTTCATTTCCTTGGACAAATCAAGAGTAGAAGTCAACTTGCCTTTATTAAATTTCAATTCAATAACCGTTTCAAAAGATACCGGACTCTGAAATCCCATGTGAACGTACATTGATTCAATAAAGTCCTTAGCAATTAGTATCTTACCTGAAAACTGAGTTTTGAGTTTTAAATTTTCGTAGGTGAGATGAATTAATCCTTCCTTCTTCAATTTAGGTTTTACATCGTTTATTAGGGGTGGTTTCCCCTCAGTGTCTTCCATAGTGACATTCATTTCATGTAAAATTAGTTGGTCTTCGACAATTATATAAGTCATTATGAAACCACGCCAATTTGCCGTATGTGGAGATACTGGCTTTAAGTCAAAATCTAAGGGATGTGGTAATCCATCACCCTTAAGCCCAACTATGGAATAGGAGGTTTCTTTATAGATCAATGTATCTGGTACTTGTCCTGTCATTTTTAACAGTTAATTGCTAATTCAATTGTTTTTTAAATTAGATTTATATTCAATAGTCTATAAAATTGATGAAAAAAAGGTAGATACTTTTGAGATTACTTAATTAAGTAAAATATAATTGCGGAGATAAAAAGGACTATGCTAACCATTAAAAACACTCCTCCAAAAGAAAAAGCTATTAAGACATATCCACTTAGGATAGGGCCGATGGTCTGTCCAATATCCATAATAGTGCTTAGAGTTCCAATCGCAGCCCCATAATCCTCTTTTTTAGAAAGGTCTGATACATAAGCCGCGGTAGAAGATACAACCATGGCCATCCCGATTCCGAATAGACAAAGTACCAAAATTACGCAGAAATAATTAGATGTAAATGGGATCACCCACGATACGCCTCCCCCGAGGAGGAGTCCTACAAGAATAATTATGCGGCGGCCAAGCTTATCTGAAAAATATCCCATTAAGGGTTTAAACCCAACAAGCATCAAAGTTAGGATCGCCGGGATTAGTCCAATCAACCATGCATCAAAATGAAGTAAGTCAGCAAATAATATTACATAGGCTTCAATAATCCCGAAGGCAAAATATTGGCAGGCCTGAACGATCGAGGTTGAAAGTATCATCTTATGAGTTAGGACTTCTTTAAATCCTCTCACAAATTCTTTAATTGTAAGTGAAGGCTTTTTCGTTTCTGGATTGAGTTCAGATGTGGAAATTCGATCTCGATAAATGATCACTGTTAGCATAAAAGCGATAGTTCCTGAAATCGCACATCCAATGTAGACGCCATAGTAATAATTAGATGTGATAAAAAGAATTGCTCCTCCAGTTATAGGTGCCAAGAAGCGTCCTACGAGAGTAATTGAAGAAAAAGTTGAGATAAACTTCCCCTTATTTTCAGGATACGATTCAGCAATAGCTGCCATGGCAACCGGAACGAAAATAGCTGTTGAAAAGCCGTGATAAAAACGAATTATCATCAAAATCCATATATTTATCGCAAAGAGATAAAAAATGGGTGCGCTCGCAAAAATTACAGTCGAAACGAGGATTAGTTTCCTTCGCCCATACATGTCTGACAATCGTCCAGCGATCATACTAACTAAAATTCCTGGAATTGTAGAGGCCGCAATGACATAACCAATAAATTGCATTTCAAATTCCGAAGTAATTAAAGATTCTGCGAAGAGAGGTAAAATTGGGCTTTTAGACATTGTAGAACTAAACAACGCAAAAAATCCGATAAAACTGACGATAAAAAAAGAGGTTATTTTTAGGTTTTTGAAACCGTTCTTATTTTCTATTTCATTGGTCATAGAGATTCATTTAGTTTTTGTTTAATGAAGGCATGTCTTTCTGGTCGTGTTTTTATTTTCTCTATTTCAGCCTTATATTTTTCACGGACTATTTGTTGTTTAAAATACGTGTATACAGCATCGTAAACTGGGAATTCCTTTTCCAATGCTTCGTGATCTGAATCTACTAAAAATGGAGTTCCAACTGCTACGAGTTCTAAAGCCCATGCGAGAGGTTCTTCATCTATTCCTCCCGTATCGGCAGCTCTAACGAGTTTTCTTACTTTTTGCAACGCTTCGTCGCTTTCAAGCTTGTATTTTTCCACGATGGCATCAAATGTGCAATGCTTTTCACCGTTGCATACATGGTGGTCAAGGTCAACTCCCGTACCAGCAGTATCAAATGGAGTTGCTCCCGTATTCGCTACAAAATCGGTTATTTCATCTCTTGGCAGGAAAACGAATTGAGCACATTTATCTACGAATCTTTTGATTAACCAAGGGCTCGCTACCCTATCAATATGGACATAATCTCGAGTTACCCATATCATTTTTCCATCAATTTCCTTTTTTTAGTTAATTCTTTTAATATATCATTATTTAAAATGGTCTTATTTTTGAATTTTATAAATCATTAATTCTGGTGCTTTTATTATTACGAGTCTAAAATCAAAAGTAGGACAATTTAATATTCTATAATGAAGAGCTTTATACGGGTGAGTTGATTATCTAATAATTAGACAAATAATTATAATATGATGAATAGCATGTTTAAAAAAATAATATTAGGTGTGGATAGTTCTGAAAATTCCATGAAAGCGGTCAATAAAGTCTTGGAGATACAGAAAGAAACCGGCGCTGAAGTAGTAGTGTTTCATTCTTTTTTACACCACCTATCAGAAATAAGACCTACTTTTTCGTTAATGGGTTCACCAGATACTTTGAGTTATGAGATTCATAATGATCTTGTCAAGGAGGGTACCAAACTCTTGGACGATATTAAGGCGAAATTTGAGAGTAAAGGGCAAAAGGTTGAGATTCGAAGGATTTTTGATTTTGGTCCTGAATATTACATCGAAGAAAGAGTAAAAGAAGAGGGTTTTGATCTAGTAGTGTTAGGATGTAGAGGTAAACATTCGAAGTTAAGGCGCACATTTGCCGGTACAGTTCCTGAATACGTTGTTAATAATGTGGATGTCGATATTTTAATCGCTAAATAATTTATTATTTTTCATTTTTTTATTGGTAATAATTATGATCTTTAAGAAATTTTCACAATGGCCTACATCAAAAATTCTTAAAATTTCTCTAATTATTGGTTTTGCGTTATGTTTTGGAGTAATACCCGTAATGCAATATTTTACACAGCTATCGGGATTTCCAGCAGAAATATTTTCAAGCCAACTTAGTTTTAGTGGAGAATTAATGAAATCGTATTATGCCTTAACCGATATTGAACTATACCGCATTGCTCCATCTTTGGATTACTTCTTTATGGTGGGTTATGGGTTAATTCTTTTTAGTTCATCGGTACTTATTGCGAGGAGATATCGAGCTTCCTCTATGATTCAAAAAGGAGGGTTCATCATAGCAACTTCTGGAGTAATAGCTGCTTGTTGTGATGCGATTGAAAATATTTTTATTTTGTTGATGCTCACGGATCCGGTGGATTTTCCAGATTATTGGGCTATAACTCATTCGGTTTTCGCGTTGATAAAATGGATATTATTGATTATCGTTATAATATGGATACTATTAATCGGGATTTTATCACTTATTAACAGAAAGAAATCTAATTAAGATATTTTATTGGTATATCTAGAATATTGTATCCAATTATTGGACTATATACGAGATATATATTTTGTTATCACTATCTAATTTTAATAATAAATATTTTAATAAAACAACTTTAATGATGAAAAATGGATACTTTAGTTGTATATTATTCAATCTTTGGGAATAATAAAGGTATCGCCACAAATATCGCACAAGTAAATAATTACGATATCGTTGAATTCAATCCGGGAACTATCTTTCGCGTGTTTCAGTTTTTTGTTAGAAAAAAGCGTTTAGCTAAAAAAGCGAGGAAAATCGACATCAAAAATTATAATAATTTAATTATATGCGGACCTATTTGGGCTGGTAAACCTGCACCTGCGATAATAAAACTCCTGGAGAATATAGGATTACAAAATAAAAAAATTAGATGTATTTTTACTTATACGCAGGATTACAGCGAAACTGAAAGTCAGGTTACAGATTTAATTACGAAAAATGGGGGCATTCCTAATGAGATTGTTTTTTGGAATATCAAGAATGAATCTGACCATTAGATTGATTTTTATAATTTTCAAACTGTAGCTTCCTAATCCCTGTAAACATATAGAGTGCGATCAAGGAGATAATTCCCGTTATCGTAATTAGTAAAAGGATGAGTCTAATATCAGAAATAAATATAAACACTAAATTTAATGAGAATGGAGCGAATAATGTAACGAAGGACGACATAGTGAAATATATGGCGCTAACGCGTCCTAATTTGTTATTCGGCACGGTAGATTGAATAAAAGTCTGGAACATCGTATAAACGAAAACCATATGAAAACCTTGAATAAAATAAACAATAATAAGTAAGCCAAACATCTGATAAGGAGCCAGGATAAACACTAAGTTTCCCAGAAATATAAGAAACATGGAAAGAAAAAAGATGAGTATCGTTGGGCTCCAGTATTTCCTAATCTCAAATACAATAGTCCCAATTACTATTCCGATAAACATGATCGTAGAAAGGATTGAAATTAAAAAGAATGACCCCCCATGGAACATGAAAAGATAATATGTTGAGGGAGTATTGAATTGTATGGTAAAATAGTCAAAAATTAAAATGGCCCCAAAAAGTATGATAATGCTCGGAATTAAGACGAGAGTTCTAAAGCCTTCCTTGAAATGTCTAAAATAGTGAACTATAGAGGAATTTACCTCATGATTCTCAGATTTAAGGCTTAAGTCTTTGACTTGGGGAATTTTAATAAAAATTAAAGGAATTAGTGTGATTCCACTTACAATAACCATAACCCAAAGACTGAGATTTATTGGAAAATCATTGAATAAGATGGAACTATATAGGGGTGTAACCATTTGAAACACCATCATTAAGAGATAGGTTATTCCATTTATCCTTCCTAAATGTTTTTGAGAAACCATCGAGGGAAGGATAGTATAAAACGTAGGTAGATAAAAAGCCTGAGATATACCGCGAATTATGGAGATGAATAAAAGTATATTTAATTCGAAGGTCCCAAATGCAAAAAGAAAAA
This sequence comes from Promethearchaeia archaeon, assembly GCA_029856235.1. Taxonomy (GTDB): domain Archaea; phylum Asgardarchaeota; class Lokiarchaeia; order Sigyniarchaeales; family SOKP01; genus SOKP01. Next base: position 13,739 of record JAHQWP010000089.1, on the reverse strand, counting down.
TTAGAACGAATGTTGTTGAAATCCGTAAAGTATTCGCTATAATCAATATTAGTTTGCGATTTAATATATCAGAAAGTACGCCCGCAAACAGTGTAATAATTACTTGGGGCAGAAAAGTCAAAAATAATGTTAATGATACATAAAAAACACTCGATATTTCAGATGTAATCCACAAGATAATAATGAATTGTACTACTGAAGAACCAAAAAGAGAGGTTGCGTGACCCCCTAAAATGAAGAAATAATATCCTAAATTCTTTGAAGTTTTTCGTTCTTCCATTTGGAGTACTACCTAAATAATCTGAGGTATAAATCTCATATTATTTTTTACTATTTATACTTTAAAGAAAAAAAATAGTATTTGGATAATGAGAATTTTCACAGAAATTTGTCCATAAGGTATTTCTTTGCCTTTATATTAGTTATGCTAAAATCTAACGTATCTATGATATGTTGAGCTTGGGCAGTCGCGAGTTCTCTTACTTCTTCTTCGTCTTTAGCGCTTACTTTAAATTTTCTATACGGAAAAATGTGGAATTTTACCTTAACTTCATATTCTGGCAACTTGATTCCCTCTCATTATCTTAATAATATCGTAAAGGTTCTACTATACTTTAAGAAATCTTATGTTATAAAGCTAAATTATCTACCAGACAATTATTCACTTCACTTATGTAAAGAACAAACAATAAAAAACAGCATAGATTAGATTTCTCAAGGAGGTTTAAAATAAAATGAATGTATATCAACGGTATATTGAAGACTTGATTCAAGGTAAGGTTTCGCCACCCCCCATTGCCCAATTATTAGGGCTTAAAGTTACCGATTTTTGCGAGGGGTGTACGACTGTTGAAATGGAAGCGACCAATAAATATTGGAATCCTATGAATACTTTGCATGGAGGTGTATATTGCGATTTAGCTGATATTGCTATGGGATTTTCTTTTTTAACCACTTTAAACAAAGATGAGTTGTTTACTACAGTAGATTTAAGAATAAATTACCTTAAACCAGTAACAACGGGAAAACTTATAGCTACAAGCAAGATAATTAAGCGGGGTAAGCGGTTGGGCTATGTAGAATGTGAAATTGTTAACGAACAAGGGAAATTAGTAGCTAAAGCAAGTAGTACTTGCATAGTTCAAAAACGAAACTAATCATACCAAAGGATTTTTTCCCTCAATTCATAGGACAAAAAGGAAAACAATTTAGTAGTGTTTCTGAACCTGTCTTTTTCATTAACCCACATAGAATAAATGGAATTTAGGTTAAGGATGTAGAAAAGATTTAAATATGAAAACTATTATGTCTAGCTTTGTAATAATTTTTACATAAAAGGCGTATTTATTAGAAAGAATGCCACAGGGTCAGGTTGTGTAAGAATAATACATATTTAATAAAGTTGGTTAAGAAAAATAAAGAGTTTTAATTAGGATAACATGCTTGACGCAATTTTTAAAATCGTTATATTTGGCGATGCAGGTAGTGGAAAAACAACGTTAACAAAACGATTTAAGACAAACGAATTCATATCAGATTCTCAGATGACTATCGGAGTTGACTTTGAAACGGTAACTTTTGAGGTGGATGGAAAAACAGTAAAGTTAATGATCTGGGATTTCGGGGGCGAAGAGAGATTTCGATTCATTCTACCTGAATATATTAATGGTGCGATGGGAGGGATATTGATGTACGATATCACAAATTATCCTTCTCTCGCTCATGTTGACAATTGGTTATCAGTCATAAATGGTAGGAAGGAAAAAATTCCGCTTGTTTTGCTTGGCGGCAAAGCGGATTTAGATATTATTAGACAAATTCCTTTCAAAGAAGGAAAAAAATTAGCTAAAGAAAAGGGTTTTAGCGGCTTCACGGAATGTTCTAGCAGAACGGGTGAAAATGTGGGAAATTCATTTAAGACTTTAACAAGAATAATGTTAAATAGATTCTAACTTATTTTGAGAGTGTGACACTTCAAATTTTTCGAAATTTAATAAGATCAGATTGAAATTATCAATAATCTCAAAGAATATTATAATTGTAAAAAAAAAAGAAAAAAGATTTTGATTTAAGTTTTTACCCCTAAGTAGAATAATAAAGCGCTTATAATCATAGCTGCTCTGATAAATATTAAACTAATCCCTGGATCAAATAAACCGTCTAAAATTCCACCTATTATATACAAGAAAGCTCCTAGGGATAAATAAAAGAATTTTCTTCTGATTATACCAGTTCCTTTTATACCTTTTGCTAAGAAGCCAAAACCGTCAAGGATGAGGATTGATACTAGAAAAAGAAGAGCTAATATCCCAACAATTGATTCAAAGACAAGACTGTCGTTAATGAGATCGCTACCTAGAGGATCAGGAGTAGTGTAGGTTAAAGCAGTTGAAGGATCATAGATTAATAATACATCGAAAATAATACCTAAGATTAAGTAAATTGTAAAAATCGTCCATTTTTTCTTAGGTATAATTAATTCAGCTCCAAAGAACATGCCAAATATTGCGACGCCAGGAAACCACATCCAATTAATTAGACCGATTATTCCTAAAGAATTATCAATATTTGTTTGAGTTATGAGGACAGTTATGAAGTCCAAGAAATCTCCTGTAAAAATAAGACCCGCGAAAAAATAAGTTAATCCTAGATATAATAGAGGATTTGAATGTGTTTTTCTTGCTTTATATATCGCAAATAATCCGAAAATAATAGAGAAGAGAAAAACACCTGAAGCTGTAAGCCCATTTAACCAACCTATAAAAGAGAGAGCCATATGAATTCACTTTTTACCATTTTTTATTTTTTTATGAGATGTAAATATAATTTTGCATATTAATTTCATCTGTTGCCAATAAATACTTTTCTCAATTATGTGAAAATTGGAATTTTTAATTTAAATCTTGGGGGCATTGTATTAGAACTTAAAAGTAGTTTTCCTATTATTTATATATTAATGATGATCTAAATTTCCTACCATTCGCTACTATAATACATTCTTTACCCATTGGACTAATTTTTAGAGAAGCTTTACTTATAATCTCAATTGGTATCCCTTCTTTTAGTAAGACCTCGTGAAACCAGTCAGAAATAGCGCTATAATATTTTTCAACGGCGTCCCCATCTAAATCTGGTGCAAATGTTTTACTTTTTAAATCTATATTAATTTCTATTTCAGGAGTATAATGTTCAAAAGGATCAATTAAATATTGACCATTCGGTCTAGAAATAGAGGTTCTAATCAAGTCATTAACTATAGATTTTAATCGATTTAACTTCATAAAAATAAAAATAAGATTTTTAGTTATTTAAATTTGTATTGACTTTTTAAGAAATTGACGATGTAGTCTTTGACTTTATTTCGGTCCGGTAAACTTGCAACCATGCCGTATATAGCAGCGTCTCCGTCTGAAGATGCTTCGGGATGCTCCTTAATTTGTTTAACAGCTTCCTTAAGATCTTTCAAGAATGTATCTACAATGCTAGCATGATGAGGATTAACCATCATATGTAAAGCGTTTGGGAATTGAATTCTATCTAAGTGCCACCCTTTCTTATCCATAATATCTCCTAAATTATAAATATCCAAAGAGTCCGATGTAAAGGAGAAAACGCTCATGACAGGGTCTCCAATAATGTAAAGTTCAGGGATTTGATTAATTCCATCAATTAATTCTTTTGTAGCTTTCATGACGACTTTAGCCAACCCCAAATATCCGTCTTCCCCTAAAGCTTTCATTGAAGCCCACGCGGCAGCAATAGGGCCACCAGGTCGAGTCCCTCTCATAGAAGGGGATATGTAGATGCCACCGGTCCAATCCGTATATACTGAAAATTGGTGCTTCCAGACTCTTTCTCTGCGATACATTATTGTAGAAGCACCTTTTGCACCATATCCATATTTATGGACATCTGCAGAAATAGAGGTTACTCCTGGTACCGAGAAATCAAAATCAGGAACATTATTACCAAGTTTCTTTACGAAGGGAAGCATAAAACCTCCAAGACACGCATCAACATGCATCCCAATGCCTCGCTCCTTTGCAATATTCGCAAGTTCTGTAATGGGATCCACCACACCTCTTGGGAAATCACACGCAGAACCTACCATTAAAATAGTGTTCTTGGTTATTGCGTTTTCCATACCTTTCACATCTGCTCGATGGGTTTCTTTATCTACCGGCACTTTAACTATTTTCACTCCAAAATAATCTGCTGCTTTGTCAAAGGAGGGATGTGCGGAACTAGGTACAACCATTTCAGGTTCTTTAATCTCGGGGTATTTTTCCCGTGCCCACTCTCTATATGTTTTTATCGCCATTAAAAGACTTTCTGTTCCACCCGAAGTCATACTTCCACAACACCGATTATCTCCTCCAAACAAATCAACTGCCATGGAAATCACTTCCGTTTCAAACTTCTTTAAGCTAGGAAAAGCCATGGGACTAAGAGCGTTCTTAGAGAAAAACATATTAGAGGCTTTTTTAAGCATTTCTGTGTGATCTTCTGATGCGTGATATACAAGGCTCCAAACCTTACCATCCTTCCAGTTTATGTCGTCTTCCCGTATTTCTTCCATTTTTTTGAGAACTTCTTTTTCAGATATTCCCTTATCTGGTAATACTACTTTAGGTCTAGCCATTATTATTCACTAATTTAAATTTGATATTGAGTATCTAAATTAATTGTCGCATATTAAATCTACTTGAATACAATGAAATGAGATAAAAGGCTTTGAAATGGGAGTATAATATTTTTAATGTAATATTGTAGAAGTAGATTTAAGTTTATTTAGCCCCGATTGATATTCCGGACACATTTTATAATTAGGGAAGCCACAAACTTCTTTATCTTTTGGGAGATGGCACGATCGGGTAAATGGGCACGATAATAACGAGTCTTCCTTAGGTTCGACTTCTATATTCATTTTATACCTCCTCAATAAAAAAGAGTAACCTTTCTTTTTCGATACTAATTAACAATTTGAGATTATTAAATATAACTATTATAAACTCTAAATTCCTTAACCGAATGTTTTTTTATATAGTTGTTCGTTTATACAAATTTTAAATTCCATATCTGATTTTTATTTTATTCTGAAAAAATTATATTCGCAATTGAACTAATTGTTATTAACAACATATGGCGCATATAATTAAATAAGGATTTACTAATCTTATTATAATACGATTGACATTAAGAAAAATACCTTCTAATTCGATGAATGAGAACATATGTTTAATACTTAAGGATCAAACAGTATTCTTTAAATCGTCAGAGGATATGTCAGAATTAGAAGACGAATCGATTGATGTTATTATTACTTCTCCTCCATATAATAGAGGCAAAATTTATACTTCAGATACTGGTGAGAGTCACGACGATAGAATGGATGAAGATGAGTATCTATCGTTTTTAACTAAAATTTGGGAGGAATGATACAGAGTAGCCAAAAAGAGTTCTATTTTTTTTCTCAATATAGGAGATTCTGCTCTCGATCAAGGTAAATCCGAAAAAGTTGCGATGTCAGCAGAAAAAGCATCTTGGAAGCGAATTCAAGACGTTATTTGGGTTAAATCTTTTCTTGGAAAAGGCCATTATACGCCCTCAGGAGGGACCCGGCGATTAAATAACCTCTGGGAACATGTATATCTTTTTGTAAAGGATAAAAACGAGTATAAGATAGAACCAAAGTCTATTGGAATACCATACACCGATAAGTCGAATATTGGCAGATATTCCGATACGGATTTAAGAGATCCTGGTAATGTGTGGTTAATTCCCTATATCAAAACAACAGGGGCAACAGTTAAAAAGGGGCACGAAGCTCCGTTTCCAATTGGTCTTCCTTATAAATGTATCAAATTGGTCCCTAATGTTAAAACGGTTCTAGACCCCTTTGGAGGGACCTGTTCGACATTAGCAGCATGTTTAATATTAGGTGTAAAAGGGTACGCTTACGAGAAATATCCCCGCGTAGAAGTAATAAAATCAAGAATTCTCGAAGGTAAAGAATTTCAAGAAAGCGAAGAAAATCTAATACCTCATTTAGAGTTATCCATAAAATTGTTAAACAATTTGTTGTCAGACTCCTCAATACAATCACCTGCTATAAAGTCTAAAGCTGAATTAAATTATTATCAAATCCTTAACAATGTGTTAAATAATCTAAATTTAGACAATTCGTTTAAGAGAAGTATACAAAAAAGGATTGAACATTTTAAGAAGTCCTTATTACAGAAAAAGGAGCAAGAAAATAAATATCGTCAAACAAAATTAGATTTTAAGTCTTGAATTCTAAAAAATCTGCTCTTATTTAAATCTCTAGTTATCAGTTTAAGAAAAATAAATAATAATTATACTTAAGAAGCTTCTTGTTTCTTTTGCGGTGTTTTGTATAAAATTGCTGCTATGATATTAATCATACTGCTTATGCCCCATAAAATGAAGACTGTAATCTCAAAGCCAAGGAAATCAATTTCAAAACCTGCAATAGGAGCTAAGAGAAGAACTCCAATAGGAAAAACTGCTAGAATAATAAAACCCGTTCGAGCAGTCATTTTTCCCATTCTGTGACTATGTGCAATTATATCCTTTCTGATATATTTAAGTGTGATAAGCATAAATATAAAGTAAACAGGAGTTAGTATGATTATCATTAGGCTCAATTCAAAAGAATATCCTGTTATTAGAGATACGCTGATGAGTATAGGAATAAAACTAATTAAGCAGAGATACAAAATCGTGTGTTTTTTTATAATAATTCCATCCCTCGAAAATTTAGTATTAATACTTAGATAGAACAATATTTATATATAAATTTGACTGCACTGTGGAAGGCTTTCTTGAGAGATAAGAAATTTAATGATAGAAGAAAAAAAATTAAAAAGTTGATTGTTTCTTTTGGGGTACTTTGTATAAAATTGCTCCTATGACGTTTAAAACGAGGCTCACACCCCAAAAAATGAAAAGAGTATAATCTATAGCTGTAACTGTAATTCCCCACTCTGTTGGTCCAATGAGGAAGATTATAATGTACGAAAAAATAGGAAATGTTTGAAAAAAGAAACCAGTACGAGCGGTCATTTTTCCCGCTCTTAAACTATGGGCTATAATATCCTTTCTAATGTATTTGAGTGTGATGAGCATGAGTATCAGATAAACGAAAATTAATACAATATTCGTGATGCTCAATGCAAAAGAGAACATGGGTGTCAGTATTGCACTTATGGCTATTGGAATAAAGCTAGCTATGCAGATATACATTATCGTTTTTTTTTTAGTAATAATTCAATCCCTCTAAAACATTGTTTTAATTAAAAGATATGATTGTTCTTATATATAAATCTAACTGCATTGTAAAAATTTAGTTCAATTATAGATAAAACTTAACCAAAATTTTTAAGAAGATAAAGATACTCTGAACATAAGATATTATTATTAAAATTAGAGGTTTAAGATATTATGGCAGGACTTACATATAGTGTAGCAGAATTTAACACTATAATCACGATGCTCGGTTGCTTATGTGCTACAGTACAAGCGGTAACTGGAGCATATGCTGGTTACAAGAAGAAAAAAATATCGTTACTTAAAACAAACGATATATTATTTAGGTCTCATAGAGCTTTTGGAGGATTTGCGACGACCTTATACTTTTTAGGTTTATTTGCGGGGTTAACAGGTTTTATTACGGCAATCTTTTTCGGAGGACCTCCATTTTTTGAAATATCTGATTTAAGTTTTAACTTTCATGTATGGCCTAGTTTTGCAATTGCCGTTATTATTATATGGAAAACATATATATCATATTTTCGAAAACCCCACATTTATAAACTATGGAGATGGTTAGGTGCAGCGACTTTTATCGCATGGTCCCTTAATTGGATTACTTCTGCGTTTTCTTATTATTTGAGAACCATACCTTCAGGTCCGCCACAAACACATCCTCCGCCAACATTTCTGCTTCCAATTGCATTGATGTGGCTTCAAATAATTCTCCCATTTATAATAGGAGCTCTATTAGGTTTTATTATTGTAAGAAAGGCAGAGAAAAAAGAAAGAAAAGTGTAGGTAAAATCGTTACATTATAAGAAGAACGTTTTTATAACTACCGTAGATTTTTATCTTCATAATTTAAGAGGTGATTTTATGGGAAGATTAGTGCTAAGAAATTTCTTTTTTATTTTATTCCAAGTCTTACTTTTTCTAATTTGACCAGTTCTCTTCTTAAAATCTTTCCAGATCCCGATTTTGGGATTTCGTCAACGAATTCAACCTCCCTGATCTTTTTATAAGCCGAAATCTTTTCTGCAACCCAATCAATAATCTCTTGTTCAGAGACTTTTCCCTTCGATTCTAACTTTAAAATGACGAAAGCTTTCGGGATTTCCCCCACATCCAATTCTTTAGATGGTTTACCAATAACTGCAGCGTCAGAGATATGAGGATTTTTAAAGAGTAAATCTTCAAGTTCTGCAGGTGCGATACTCCAACCTTTATATTTAATCATTTCCTTTATCCTATCAAGAAGATGTTCGTACTCTTCTTCGTCTATGTATGCCATATCCCCAGTTCTTAACCATTTTTCTCCGGTTTTAGGGTCGGTCCAAAAGGAACTTTCAGTTGCTTCTGGGCGGTTCCAATAACCTTTCATAACTTGAGGTCCTTTTATGACCAACTCACCAACATCTCCACGTTTTGGTAGTTCTTCACCGGTCTCTAAGTCAATAATTTTATGGAAAGTATCGGGTATTAAAGTTCCTTGAGATTCCATCTTAGCTCGGGACATAGGATTAACGGCGACTACGGGGGAAGCTTCGGTTAAACCCCAACCATGTTGGATGGTCACATTTTTTGCTTTACACTTCTTTTTTGCTAATTCATAAAACCTCTCAAGAAGTTCAAGTGGAATAGGGGCACCACCATTGTTAACAACCTTAAGATCCTCCCAATCGTACTCTTTAACCCCGGGTTCTTCGAGGTGTCGTACTACTGCGAGAAAAATAGGAGGTACACAAAGGCTATAAGTGACTCTATATTTCTCTATTAGCTCAGAAAACTCTTTCACTTCGAATCGAGGAGTTACCACTTGGGATGCGCCTAACCAAACAGCTTGGTTCATACACACATTAAGGCCGTAAATATGATAAAGCGGAAGTACGGTCATAGCGATATCAAACTCGCTCAACTCATAAACTATGCCTCCTTGTATTATGTTTGATACAATATTGTAGTGCGTGAGCATTGTCCCTTTTGGTAAGCCTGTCGTTCCACTTGTGTACATTAAAGCTGCGAGGTCTTCTTTAGGATTGAACTCATACTCGGGAGGATCAGGTTTTGTGTTTTGCATAAGTGTTGACCAACTATATGCACCTTCTGGCATCTTAAGATTCTCTTTATCCTCTTCTGACTCGATAATTATTATAGTTTTCAGGTTTGTTTCATCTCTGACTGTAGCTACCACGGGGTATAATGATCTGAGAATAATTATAGTTTCAGCTCCAGAGTCGTTAGCCTCGTATTTAACCTCCGTTTCTTTAAATTGAGGGTTCATAGGAACCAAAATTGCTCCCGCTTTCTCTAACCCATAAAACGCGATTTCCCATTCGATTGAATTATGGGCATATAGGGCAACTCTGTCGCCTTTTTTCACCCCTAAGTTTTTCAATGCTGTAGCGAATATATCTACGTGCTCTTTAAATTGTTTAAATGTCATTTCCATAGGGTAAAGAAATGCTAACTTATCAGGAAATCTTTCAGCTGTGCTCTCTAAAACTTCATGAATAGGAATTATGGGATAATAAAGATGACCTCTTTTATATTTGACCAAATAATTTACCTCGGTACGTTAGGTGAACTAATGAACTTAACACTAGATAGTTAACTAAAGCGTAATTAAGATTATAATATACTTGTTTTTTTCATATTAAAAATTATTGCAATAGTATAGAAAAAGTTTATCAGATTGTACTAATGATATTACCATCCATAAATATCAAATTCAGGATCATCCGTAAGCTGTCCGTCTTTAATCCAAATATTTTTGCCTAAGGGATGTTCTGAAACCATTTTAGCAATCCTATGGTCATGCGTTACAATTATAACAGTTTTACCTCTTTCTGTTAAATTTATTAATAATTCCACAATCGATTTGCCTGTGGTAGAATCCAAATTACCGGTTGGTTCATCTGCAAGTATTACAGAAGGGTCATTAATTAATGCTCTGGCAATCGCAACTCTTTGTGATTCTCCTCCAGATAATTTACCCACTTTACTATGAATTCTATCCCTCAATCCAACCATTTCTAATAATTTAATTGCTCGTTCTTTGTCCTGCAATGAAATTCCATAAGGTATTAGTGGAATTAACACATTATCTAACATATCAACATTTGGAAGTAGATAATAATTCTGAAATACAAATCCTACTACTTCTTTTCTAAATTTTGATAATTTTCTTTCAGTTAATCCACCTATTTCATTATCTTGTACAAAAATTTCTCCAGAAGTTGGATTATCCATTGCTCCAATTAAGTTTAACAATGTACTTTTTCCACTTCCGGATGGACCCATAATTGTTATAACTTTTCCTTCTTCTATTTCTAAATCCACATTATCAAGTGCTTTAATAATATTATTTTGCTCGCCATAAACCTTACTAGTTTTTTTTAGCTTTATTAGAGTTATCAAGATCACCTCATAATTCCTTTAGCACTTTTATAGGTCTTACTTTAGAAGCTTTAATTCCAGGGTACAAACCACCTAATACACCCAATAATACCGCATATATTACAACTTCAATAATACCTGGTAAAGTTATTATAATGGGAGTATTGCCAAAAGCAGTTAAATTTCCACTCAATAGAAAAATCAACAATGCTCCAATTGCTAAACCACCTCCAGCACCCAATAAGCTTAGAGTAAGTGATTCATAAATAATATTTGTCATAATGTGCCTACTTTTCCAACCAGTAGCTTTTAAGATGGCAAATTCCTTCATTCGAGAAGATACTGACATTAGCTGGCCAACTATAATCGCCATTCCTCCAGCTAAAGCAGTAATGGTTCCTAATACGCCAGTAAAACTATTGATTATCTCTAAATTTTGTTCTACCGTTTCATAAAACGCATATAATGAATAAGCTGAGACATAAGTGGGATCGTACCCTCCATTATTGGAAAAATTATTAATTCGGTCAACTAAAGTTATAGTATCTTCATGAATGTTTACATCAAATCTAAGAGAAACCATTGTATAAATATCCGTTTCAACCCCGGATTGATTTCTCGCATCCCAAACTGTTTGAATGTCTGTATAGATTGCATAATTCCTTGGAACAAAGGGTGGAGTTCCATCCTCAATTTGCTCATATATACCAACAATCGTTAGGTTCAGAGTTTCCGTGCCAAGTAAATCTAATGTCAACTTAATTTTACTTCCGATTGAAACGGGAAAATCGGCAATATTGGCTAATCTTGAACTGATGATCGTTTCATTTTGTCCGATTTCAAAGTTTCGCCCTTGGATAATCCTAGTTGTAAAACCACGCCAATTGGTATCTAAAGACTTATTCAACCCAAGAACTATTATTTTATCATCTGGATTTTCGAGTTTATCCCAATACTCAACAGTGTATGAATAGGGAGCTTGTGATTCAACATTATAATCAATTATAAAATCTCCTACATCATTAGTATTTTTTAAATCATCGATTATCGTAAGTGGGAGATTACTATCAGGTGATGGTATTAGAATTTCAGTTTCCTCAATTATATTCACAATTCCTAAAGTTCTTGTCAAATTATCATTAAATTGTGCCTGCACTCCTGCTGTGTACGCACCAACTACAAAAACTAGCATTAATCCAATTGATACTCCAAAACTTGATAAAATAGCCGTGGATTTCTTGCGAAATGCATTTTTTGCGCTAAATTTTAGTAAGTATCTAAATTTTAACCTTACCATCTAATTTATTCACTCTCTTAAATCTTTAGCTTATTAATGGTAAAAATAGATATATGATTATGGTTCCAATTAATGTACTAATACCTATAACTATTCTCCAGTTTCCGAGGGATTTGAAGAAATTTTCCATTTTTTGTAATCCTCGAAATTGTGCCGTCATCTCTGTTATTTTTTTTTTATATTCCTTATCTTTACCTTCTTTACGGAGTTGGATATAAAGGTTGATTTCAGGAATTTGGCTTAGTATTGCTATTATATTTATAAATATGGCATATATTACAAAATTAATATCAAATATGCTAAGTAAAAACCATGGTATCATCATCCATAACCATAAATATGATGCAAAAACAAGACTCCCTAATAATGCAAATCCTAGTAAATTTCCTAAAATTATATTTATAATTACAGCTAACCAATCAATCACTATTAGACTTCCAAGCATTACAGAATGACCTCGACCACCTTTGAATCGATAATAAATTGGCCAATTATGCCCAATTAATCCGAATGCAGCAACATAAAGAAAGTATGAATCTGTTGGAAATATAAAATACCTAAATATTATTAAAGGTATTATGACTTTAATCATATCAAGTATTCCAATAATAATTCCCCATTTAGTACCTAAAATTATCGATGCTTTGTTGGCACCAGAACCCATCATTACAGTAACTTCTTCTTGAGAATTATCTAATTTGAGTTGAAGATCATCCATTGATTTTTTGGGGGCCTTAATTTTCAGAAAAATCCTTGAGAATGAAATAGAACCCAAAAGATAACCTAGCAATGATGATAAAAAAATAATCAAAATATCCATAATTTTCTTCCCCCAACTATTAAAGATTTATTATCTGATTTTCTTTTGGTTTATAAACTTCATCCAATTCAAAATTATCATTTAGTACAGAAACCTTCCCTTTAAAGGCATCGACTGCTATTAGCATATTATCCTTTAGTAGGGTTGCTCCATCAACTGAAACTATAGCAGGAATTTTGTATTCTCTTGCTACGATGGAGCAATGCGATAGAATCCCTCCTGATTCAGAGATTACAGCCTTAGCTTTAGAAAAGAGAGGTGTCCAACTCACATCCGAATAAGGAATAGCAATTATATCTCCCTTTTTTATTTTATCCATATCTTTAATTCCCTTAACTACCTTGACAGGACCGATATAATATCCTTTAGAAGTTGGTATTCCTACCATCTCTTTCGTTATTTTTTCATTATTAATTGGTTTTGGTAAATAATCATCGTAAATAATCTCTGGAAGTCTAAGACTCTTGTAAGCAGTCATTTCTTTTTTTCTTTTAGTGATTCTATTTCTCAATTTATTCGCGATCTGAACATTTTCAATAAGTTCTTTTATTTCTTTTGAAGTCAAATAAAAAATATCGTCTCTTTCCTTTATTAGCCCTTTTTCTATAAAAATATTGCTTATTCTTAAGAAAAACAATCTAAAGAGCCCATATCCATAACTGTAGAGGTTTGTGACCGTTTGTCGATATTCAATGTATTGCATTGCTCTCCTGAACAAAAACTTGGATATTGGAGATTTAAATATTTCATGTTTAAGGTTAACTATTCCCTCCTCATTAGTTTTAATCAATTTTGATTCTTCGTGTTCTATAATCATTTTTAATATAATTTCGGGTGTTTCACTCCATGATGGTTGTGAAAAATCGTTTCCACTATCGCGTAAGAAACCAAATTTTAAGATAAAACTCTGAAAATCATTGATAAACTTAAGCTCTGAATAACGGTGTACGA
>JAHQWP010000088.1 GCA_029856235.1 Promethearchaeia archaeon | reverse complement strand
GTTATTTGAAAAAAAGGTTAAAAAAGAAAATTGTATTCTCCTTTTTATAACTAATAGAATAATAAAATTTAAAATCTAAAAAAGGTCGCGATATTAAAATGCCAGGTAAAAAATTTGAAGTGCAAGCAATTAACGACGAAATTCTTGCGAAATTTAGCCTTAAAAATCGATATAATTTCTTGAATAATAACTTAATGGCTATACTTTCAACAGAAGAATTTAACTTCTTTAAAGAAGTCCAACGATTTTGTATGCGTTTCGAAAAAAAAAATGAAATTACGCACGGTCCTGAGGAAGATATTTACGAATGGGTTCCCGCTTTTGGAGAAAAGGGTTATATAACCCGTCAGCACACGTTCGATATGTGCGATGTTCATTACGAAGAATGGGGTTTAGCTGCGGATTTTTTGAGAAATCTAGCAATCGATAATTTTGATCCACAATTTGCGATGGGAGGCGGAGCCACCGTTTTAGCAATTAATCCGGTGTACGAACACCACGAAAACATTCCTGAACGATTAGAAGCTCTTAAGGATATGGTAACTGGAGCGTCTCCTGGAGCCATTCTTATTACAGAACCAGAAAGAGGTTCAGATGCCGTACATCAATTAACCACTTGTGACTTGCAGGAAGACGGTTCGTTTTTACTCAATGGAGTTAAGATTTTTAATACTAATGCTCCGCGTTCCAAATGGGTTGTTGCCTACGCAACAGCCGAGAAAAACAACGGGAATACCATGGCACAATTCTTAATAAATACCAATTGGGATGGATTTCACGTAGAGCGTGCTGGAGTACCATGGGTTCCAAAGCTCTTTCTTGGAAAAGAAACACTTACGAACGTTCGGGTTCCAAAAGAATACGTGTTAGGTGGCATTGGGAAAGGACGCGAATATATGTTTGAAGGTTTAGTAGCAGAGAGAATTTCTATTGCAATCATGGGTATTAGTCAATGTTGGGGAGCATTAGCACATGCAATAATTTACGCTAACAATAGAGAGCAATTTAATCAAATGATTCTTAAATTCCAAGGCGTTGGTTTTCTTTTGACCGATCTCTGGGCACGAACTACTAATCTAACCCTTGGGTTGCTCAAATTCTGCGAAACTTTCGATGAAAAGTACGAAAAATTCGGCGGAGAAATTCCAAAAAACATTTCCCAAGCAATGGTTGCCTCAGCAAGTCAGTTCAAGTATCACGCTTCGAAACTAGCGAAAAAAGTGTGTTACGAATGTGCGAATAACATGGGAGGCGCAGGCTTGTGTGATAACACTTTAATGCACGATTACATGAATATCTCGAGGATCCAAGAAATAGTTGGCGGTTCGAGACAGATCCAACAATATATAATGTCGATGTCGCTAAGACAATTGTACAAAATGTCTGTTTCATAAAATCCGTAGATTTAAAAGAATTCATAATACAAAATCTAATAAATATTTATTTTTTTATCCTTTATTTTGAGGAGATTGATTTTTCTAATTGAATCATAAAAAAGATGGTTAAAGTCTTATTCATTTTAAGCAATGTTAGATATTGAATATTAATATCATCAAACTAATGTAAGATAACAGGAAATGAGTAAAAAAGTTTTAAAAGGAGCGTTATTATCATAATACAATTAATATTTATAATTAGCTCCTCCACCGCAAGTCTTACACCAGTTTTAAATATTTAAATAAAGTATTTTTCTCAATTAAGGTAAAAAATTTAAGGATTAATATAAAAAAAAAAAAGAGATGTGAAGAAATTGGATGTTCTATATGCCCGACATCTTGTAAAGTTGTCTCATGGCCATTGACATAACATATTGTTGAATCTGTCTGCTTCCCCCGATGATTTCAGCGATTCTAGACATGCTTACTAAATCTTGCATTTGAGTGTTGTCGCATAGTCCAGCGCCTCCCATAAGATTTGCAGCTTCGTAACAAATTTCTTTAGATAAGGCGCACGTGTGATACTTGAATTGACTAGCGGAAGCTACTAGTGCTTGTGAAATGTTTCTAGGAAGCGATCCTCCAAATTTTTCCATCTTACTATCATAGTTCTTACAAAACATTAAAAGTCCAAGCGTGACATTAGTTAATCTTGCCCAGAGATCGGTTAAAAGAAAACCAACGCCTTGGAATTTGAGAACCATTTGATCGAACTGCTTTCTGTTGTTAACATATATTGCTGCGTGAGCAACTGCGTTCCAACACTGCGCTATGCTATCGATTGCTATTCCTATTCTTTCCGGAACTAAACCCTCAAAAAGATGTTCTCGTCCCTTTCCTACGCCACCTAACACATAATCCTTTGGTACTCTAAGGTTATCTAATCTTTCCTTACCTAGCCATACTTTTGGCACATATGGTATGTAAACGCGTTCACAGTTCCAGCCATCCCACGAAGTATCTATTAGGAATTGAGCCATCGTGTTCCCGTTGTTCTGTTCTGCTGTAGCGTAAGCAACGACATAATCCGATTTAGGGCCGTTAGTGCTGAATATTTTTTCACCATTTAAAAGGAACGAACCGTCTTCTTGTTCGTCGCATGTGGTCAACATGTGTACTGCGTCCGAACCCCTTTCTGGTTCGGTGATTAATATTGCTCCTGGCGTTTCACCTGTCACAAATTTTTTCATGATTTCTAATCGTATAGGTATGTTTTCGTGGTGTTCGTACAATGGATTGATCGCTAACACGGTTGCGCCCCCAGCTAACGAAAATTGGGGTTCAAAAAAATCTATAGCTAAACATCTCATTAATTCTGAGGCTGCACCATAATTCTCGTAATGAACGTCGCACATGTCAAACGAGTGAGATCTTGTTAGGTAACCCTCGGCTCCAAATGCGGGGATCCAACTGTAAATATCTTCGTCAGGTCCGTGAGTAATGTTATTTTTCTTTTCAAATCGCATACAGAATTTTTGAGCCTTTTTCAGAAAATTAAATTCCTTTGGTTCCAAAATAGCTGTTAAGTTCGCGTTTAAAAACGAATATCTGTTTTTTAGACTTAACTTTTCAAGGATTTCGTCATTTATAGCTTGAGTTATAAACCTTTTTTTTTTTTCTTCCATTTTTCTTACTCCATTTTTTAAATTCATCTAAAAATTATTAGAGAAATAGTCTTACTAAGGGAAATATAATTTCTCTTTTTAATTTTGTTCATTGATTATTAAATAGAAGAAAAAGAAAAAAAAAAGAAATTAAGGGGTTTTACCAGTTTTATATCCCCGTCATTTTGTACAGAGTCCTCAAGGCCATACTCATAATATATTGTTGAATTTGCCTCGAACCGCCCACAATTTCCTGGATTCGGGATATGTTCAATAAATCATGCATTAAAGTGTTATCGCATAAACCAGCGCCTCCCATTAGATTTGCTGCTTCGTAACAAATTTCTTTAGATAAAGCGCATGTGTGATACTTGAATTGGCTTGCTCCCGCTACCATAGCCTGAGCAAGATTTTTAGGAAGCTCGCCACCATATTGTTCGACCTTAGCATCGTATTTTTCACAGAACCTTAACAATCCCTGAGTAACATTTGATAATCTAGCCCATAAATCTGTTAAAAGAAAGCCTACACCTTGGAATTTGAGAATCATTTGATCGAACTGCTTCCTATTGTTAGCGTATATCGCTGCGTGAGCTATTGCGTTCCAACTTTGAGATGTAGCATCAAGGGCAATACCTATTCTTTCGGGTACTAATCCTTCGAATAGATGTTCCCGTCCCTTTCCAACTCCTCCTAATACATATTCTTTAGGAACTCTTAAATTAGTAAGATGTTCGTGACCAATCCACACCTTAGGAACCCAGGGGATCATAACCCGTTTGCAATCCCATCCCTCCCATGATGTGTCTATAAGAAATTGAGCCATCGTATTTCCGTTGTTCTCTTCTGCGGTAGCGTAAGCTACAACGTATCCCGATTTTGGAGCGTTAGTGTTAAATATTTTTTCTCCGTTCAGTAGGAACGAGCCGTCTTCCTGCGGGTCACAAGTGGTTAACATGTGTACTGCGTCTGAACCCCTTTCTGGTTCGGTGATTAATATTGCTCCTGGTGTTTCTCCAGTTACGAATTTTTTCATGATTTCTAATCGTATAGGTATATTTTCGTGGTGGTAATAAATGGGATTAATAGCTAACACAGTTGCGCCCCCAGCCATGGAAAACATCGGGTCAAAAAAGCTTAAAGCTAGACATCTCATTAATTCTATAGTTAATCCATTATCTGGAAAATCCATATCAATTTCTTCGTAAGGATGAGCTCGGGATATCAATCCTTCTTTTCCAAAATCTGGAATCCAATGGTAAAACTCTTCGTCCGCAGCGTGAGTGATGCTATTCTTTTTTTCGTATCGGATACAAAACTTTTGAGCTTTTTTAATGAAGTCCATTTCCCTTTTTTCGACAATTGTCATTAAATTCGTATTCAAAAAAGCATATCTATTTTTTAGACTCAACTTTTCGAGAATCTCGTCATTAATATCTTGATTCATAAATTTTGACATTTTTTCTTCTTCCATTCTTTATACCTCTTACTTTTTATAATTTTGAACTTATATTAAGGAATATTTCTACTTAAAGAAAAGCTAGCTAACTTTTTAATATTTCTCGAAAATAGTAATAGCAAGTCGATATTTTTACATTATTAGGTTTTTTAGACGATTCGAAAATTTCTTAGATATTATTAATCCCGTTTCGAATGGGCAGTGTTTCTTAAATTGGATGATAGAAATAAAATTGTCAATTCCTATCAAAGATAAGATACCGTAATCCTCGAGTGAGATTAATTCGTGGATTCTTGAATTTCCAATTATAAAGCGGCTTTCTAACAACCGTATAATATCCGATAAAACATTAGGACTAAGGTAGGAAATTATAATTCTCCCAGTTTGAGTTAATAATGCAGAAGAGATGACAAAGGAAGAAAATGTATGGAGTTCTTTGAAAACTTCAATCAAATCTTTTTGAATTTCTTCTGAAACTAGTTTTTTACTTTCGATGATTTCATCAACATTTTTATCAAAGTTTTGATATTTTGATATTTCACCATCGAAACTTTCGGTTAATCGGGTAAGATCAAATTCAGATAGGAATTCGCTTTTAATTGCCCTTAAATGATTTCTCAATTCGACGAGATTATCAGTTCTATCGCTAAATAACGCGAACATTAATTCGCTGGAATCCGCTTTTTCTACTTCAAAGATAAATCTGAAGGGTCCTACTTCAATTTCTGATAGCTCTTTTGTTTTTAAAGTCTGTTTAACAAACGAAAAAATCGCACTTAGGAAGCTACTTGTTAGTTTAATGTCAAAAATATCTTCGTATGATTTATAGAAAAGGAGTTCCCCCGATGATTTCATTATGAAGATATTTTTTATCATAA